>DATMCA010000312.1:0-5499 GCA_035559015.1 Umezawaea sp.
CATGCGCGGGGCGCATACTGGTGAAGGCCTCGTCGGGTGTGTTGTGTGTGGTAACTCAATCCAACCTGACGAGGCTCTTCACGTTCGCGGCAAGGTCAACTCGTGCGAGTTACAGACACCACTTCTGTCCAGATGCTTAGACGGGCAGTACGTAGGTCGAAGCGAAAACCAAAACGGACGAAGGGCGTCCAAGATGAGTTTGCGACGACCGATCTGGACACCTTTCTGACCGCACTCCACGTCAAGATCGACGATCATCTGGCAGTCACTCTGCGTCGAGAACTGCCCGCGTTGCCTTCGAAGTCGTTACAACGCAAGTTCCTCGCATTGGCTTGACCCCTTGACCTCGATCCGCTGACCGGATCAACCTGGACGGACCCACGCGACCACCCATCACGAATAGCAACCATGGAGTTTGTGGCGGTATCGGGCACCAAGGAACCACTCGACCCCGCCCGAATCCACCAAGCCTCCCTCAAGGGCGGGCGCGCTGGCCACAACTCGGAGATGTCACGGTTCCCCACCACGGGTCATTCGCCTACGTCACCGGTCACACGAACCTGCCCGTTACCGGGTTCCAGCACCGGTAGCTCCTGGATCTCCAGCGTCAAGCCCAACTCGGTGACGGCTGCTTCCCTCACGGCGACTCCTCGTCGTTGCGTTGGTTCGAACGAACTCTTCGCCGATTCGCTGACCGCCGCCGTGGTCGGAAGTCCCGTACCACCAGGATCCTTGCGCCCCGAACGCGGTGGGACCTCGGGCTCTGTGACCGGGTGCGCCTCAGGCGGAAAATCGAGGTGGCTGAACGACTTCCCGAAGAGGGCACCATGACAGCGCTGGTGACATCATGATCACCGCTGAGAAGACCCTCGACGCCTGGCGCGGATTTCGCGGGAAGGGCTGGCGGGACGGCATCGACGTGCGCGGTTTCATCCAGGACAACTACACACCCTACGAAGGAGGCGCGGACTTCCTGAGCGGCGCTACCGAGCGGACCACCGGGCTGTGGCTGGGTTTGAAGGACCTGTTCACGAGGGAACGCGAACTGGGCGTCCTCGACATCGACACGCACACACCCTCGTCGATCACCGCCCACCGCCCTGGCTACCTCCACCAGAACGCCGAGATCATCGTCGGTCTGCAGACCGACGCACCGCTCAAGCGCGCGATCATGCCCAACGGTGGCCTGCGCATGGTGCAGGCAAGTCTCAACGCCTACGGCTACGAGATGCACCCGTTCGTGCGGACGGTGTTCACCAAGTACCGCAAGACGCACAACGACGGGGTGTTCGACGCCTACACCGAGGAGATCCTGCGGGCCCGTCGTGCCGGAATCATCACCGGCCTGCCCGACGCGTACGGGCGCGGGCGGATCATCGGCGACTACCGGCGGGTCGCGCTCTACGGCGTGCACCGGCTGGTGGAGGCCAAGAAGGCGGAACGGGCTCTCCTGGACGTGGTGCCATCGACGGAAGCGGTGATCCGGGACCGCGAGGAACTGGCCGAGCAGGTGCGGGCGCTGGACGAGCTGCGGGCGATGGCCGCGAGCTACGGCGACGACATCTCCGGACCGGCGACGACCGCGCGTGAAGCCGTGCAGTGGTTGTACTACGCCTACCTAGTGGCGGTGAAGGAGCAGAACGGCGCGGCCATGTCGCTGGGGAGGACCTCGACGTTCCTGGACGTGTACCTCCAGCGCGACCTCAACGCGGGACAGCTGACTGAGGAGCGCGCGCAGGAACTGGTCGACGACCTGGTGATCAAGCTGCGGATCGTGCGGTTCCTGCGCACCCCGGCCTACGACGAGCTGTTCTCCGGCGATCCGACGTGGGTCACCGAGAGCATCGGCGGCATGGGCGAGGACGGGCGTCCACTCGTCACCCGCACCAGCTTCCGGTTCTTGCAAACGCTCTACAACCTCGGTCCCGCACCCGAGCCGAACCTCACCGTCCTGTGGTCGCCTCGGCTGCCCGAGGGCTTCAAGCGGTTCTGCGCCGGGGTGTCGGTGGACACCAGTTCCATCCAGTACGAGAGCGACGAGCTGATCCGGCCGAGGTTCAGCGACGACACCGCGGTCGCCTGCTGCGTGTCGGCCATGAAGGTCGGCGAGCAGATGCAGTTCTTCGGCGCTCGGGTGAACCTGGCGAAAGCGTTGCTGTACGGGATCAACGGTGGCCGCGACGAGGTCTCCGGCGACCAGATCGCTCCCCCGTCGCCGGCGATCACCAGCGAGTACCTCGACTACGACGAGGTCCGTGTGGCTCTCGACCGGACGACGGACTGGTTGGCCAGGACCTATGTGGACGCGTTGAACATCATCCACTTCATGCACGACAAGTACTCCTACGAGCGGATCGAGATGGCGCTGCACGACCACCCGGTGCAGCGGTTGCTCGGGTGCGGTATCGCGGGCCTGTCGGTCGTGGCCGACAGCCTCTCCGCGATCAAGCACGCGCGGGTGCGGGTGGTCCGCGACGAGTCCGGACTGGCTGTCGACTACGTCGTGGAGGGTGACTTCCCCCGCTACGGCAACAACGACGACCGCGCCGATGACATCGCGGTGGGACTGGTCGAGGACTTCATGGCCAAGGTGCGGCGCTACCCCGCCTACCGCGACGCGGTGCACACGCAGTCGGTGCTGACGATCACCTCCAACGTCGTCTACGGCAAGCACACCGGCAACACCCCGGACGGACGTCGCGCGGGCGAGCCGTTCGCGCCCGGCGCCAACCCGATGAACGGGCAGGACCGGCACGGGCTGGTCGCCGCCGCGCTGTCGGTGGCGAAGCTGCCGTACGACCAGGCGCAGGACGGGATCTCGCTCCACTGCAGGGCAGGCCTCTCCGACTTGGCAGCAGATCGAGAGGATGCCGTCGATCCGCTGCCGCGCGCAGCCCGCAGGCTTTACAACGAACTGGCGCAACACATGCCGACCGCCCTTGCGGCGCGATATGTGCTCGCTTCCGTCGCGGAACTCGACGACGAAGACCGCCAAGCCGTGCTCCGAATCGTGCTGGAGTAATGCCGCACGGTGGCCTGCACCGAAATCGGAGTGCGGGCGAGACTCACTGCGGCCGGCCCGACTGAGCACGCCCAACCGGATGACGTCAGGTCAGCCGCCCGCGCGCCTGGGCTCCTTCGGCACAGGAACAGGCGCGGACAGTTCAAGGGTGTTCAGCCTGTGCGCTGGACATCCGGCCACGATGAAGTGGTCATGCCTGTCACCGACGTGGAAGCCAGATACTGGTAGTGCTACCAGATTCGAGCCTGACGCAAGCCCAGGCCGCCACTTCACAACGTCTACGAGTGCGCCGCCAGGAATGGCAGGACCACGTTGGCCACCTCATCGGGCACCTCTTCGGCGAGGTCGTGCCCAGCGTCGAAGACGTGGCCGGTGACGTCGTGGGCCATGAGTCGCATCTGGGACTCGTTGCGATCGCCGATGAACGCGGATCCGCCCAGCGCCAACACCGGGATGTCCAGCTTCTCCCGCGACGCCTGGCGGTTCTGTTCGGCGTCCACGAGCATGGCGCGGTAGATCGAGAGCATCGCGCGAATGCCGCCCGGCATGGAGTAGCAGCGCACGTATTCGTCGACCGCGTCGGCATCAGCGCTGTCGGGTCGACTGCGCTCGAACTTGATCATGTAGGTGATCAGCTCGCGTTCGTGCCCGGCGATCAGCATCTCGGGCACGTCCGGCTGGAAGTAGAAACCCAGGTGCCACAGGTGCATGCCGCCGGAGACGTTCTCGGCGGTGAGCGCGGTGTGCTCTTCGAAGCCGAAGCCGGGGAACAGCGCCTCGGCGAACACGAGTGCGTCGACGTGGTCGCGGTGGCGGGCGGCGAGTTGGTAGCCGATCACCGCTCCCCAGTCCTCGCCGACCACGGCGTAGGTCTCGTGCCCGAGGTGGGCCATCAGTTCGGCGATGTCATCGCTCATCGTCGCGGAGTCGTAGCCGCCGGACGGGCGCGCGGAGTCGCCGAGGCCGCGGAGGTCGGGCACGACAACGGAGTGCCGGAGGGTCAGTTTCGGGAGGAGGTGGCGCCAGTGGTAGCCGGTCTTGGGCACGCCGTGCAGGAGCACCACCGCCGGACCGGATCCGGCCGTGCGGTAGTGCAGGCTCGTTCCGTTGACGGTGGCACGACCCGTGCGAACGGGCGTTCCGTCGTGGTCGAACATCATGCTTTTCAGCCTTTCTGGATCAAACGATACATTATTCGGGTGCGAAAAATCAGCCGAGGGCCGCCAGTGCGACCTCCACGAGGGGTTCGAGCACGCGGACGTCCGGGGTGATCTTCGAGGAGACCAGCAGTCCGTTGAGGAAGGTGACAAGGAACGCTGCCAGCGCGTGCGGGTCGTGCCGCTCAGCGATCTCGCCCCGCTCCACGGCAACTTCCAGGACTTTGACGAGCGCGTCCCGGCTGGCGTCCTGCACGTCCCGCACGGTGCGCCGGATCGCCGCGTCCTGCGGCAGACGCTCGCAGGCGGCGTTGACCACCAGACAGCCCCGACCATCGTCCTCGACGGCGATCCGGATCCGTTCGACCAGCATGACTCGGATCGCCGACTTGGCGTCCACCCCTTCCTCCAGGCTGCGCAAGGCGGCCGCGGCAAGAGTGGTGCGATAGTGCTCGAGCGCAGCCCGGTACAGGCCGTCCTTGTCGCCGAACGCGGCGTACAGCGACCCCTGCCCAATGCCCAGGTGCTGGGTCAGGTCCCGCACCGAGGTCGCTTCGTAGCCGCGCGACCAGAACAGCTCCATCGCACGGCTCACCGCCGCCTCGGTATCGAACTCGCGTGTCCTCGCCACGACGTCACCGTACTTCATCTGGATCGATCGATCCAGAAAGCGTGGTCAACGCTTCGCCTCGTGAAGGCGCGAAAAAGTCTTCAGCGACCGACCTACACGTCGTCGACAACCACTTCTCACGCAAAGCAGGACAGCGAACCTCCCCCATCCCGACGGCAGCCCATCAGCGCGCATGCTCAGACCTCACCGTCACGTTCGCGCGGAAGCACCTGAAGGCCATCGCGCAAATGACCTTGTGCCTCGCCGTCGACCGAGCCGGGTGGCATGACGTCGACATCACCTCAGCACGCCAGGTGAAACACCTGAAGAGTTCTTCAAGTGCAAATATGATGAGGTCTTCAAGCGTGAATCGCACAGGGGAGCGTCGAGATGAGCGAGTTCACCAGCACCATGCGCGGCCGGGTCGAGTCCGCCCGCCACTCCGTGCGGCTGGCCCACGCGAACGACGACCACGACCTTGCCGACCTGCACGAGGCGGACCTGCGGAACCTGGAACGCCTCGCCCGTGAACACGGGGTCGATGTCGGCGACGTGCTGACATCAACCCCGGTACCGCAACTCACCGGGCTCAGCACTGAGCAACGCCCCTCTTGAGCAAGCGAGGTGGCGCCGGTGCTCGATCGCTGCTGCCGAGCAGACCGGAACTGATGTCGTTGGCGCGATCGCCGCGCCACGACCTGGTGGCAGGC
>DATMCA010000313.1:0-3181 GCA_035559015.1 Umezawaea sp.
TCGCCCTGGAACTACCCGCTCTACCTCGGGGTCGGGGACGTGCTGCCCGCGCTCCTCGCGGGCAACGCCGTCGTCTCCAAAGCGGATTCCCAGACCGCGCTGACCGTGCTGTGGACCCGTGACCTGATGGCCGAGGCGGGCCTGCCGGACGACCTGTGGCAGGTCGTGACGGGGTCGGGGCCCGTCGTGGGGACGGCCGTGGTCGACGTGGTCGACTTCGTGTGCTTCACCGGTTCGACCACCACCGGCCGCACGGTCGCGGAGCGCGCCGCGCGGCGACTCGTCGGGGCGTCCCTCGAACTCGGCGGCAAGAACCCGCTCATCGTCCGCGAGGACGCCGACGTCGCCGCGGCGGCGGTGGGCACGGCGGTGGCCGCCTTCACCAACGGCGGGCAGATGTGCGTGCACGTCGAACGCGTCTACGTGCACGAGGACGTGCATGACGCGTTCCGCGACGAACTCGTGCGGGTGACCCGGGCGCTGCGGCTCGGGCGGTCCTACGACTACTCGGCGGACGTCGGGTCGCTGGTCTCGCCCACCCGGTTGGCGGCGGTGGAGGCGCACGTCGAGGACGCGGTGGGCAGGGGCGCGACCGTTCTCGCGGGTGGCCGCGCCCGTCCCGACGTCGGCCCGCTGTTCTACGAGCCGACGATCCTCGAAGGCGTCACGCCGGACATGGCCGTGTTCGGGGAGGAGACGTTCGGCCCGGTGATCTCGCTCTACCCCTACGCCGCCGACAGCGACCCCGTCGCGCTGGCGAACCTCGGCACCTACGGCCTGTCGGCGTCGATCTGGTCGCGCGACGGCCGGGAGGCGCGACGGCTGGCCGGGCGTATCCGCTCCGGATCGGTCAACATCAACGACGGTGCCGCGGCCGCCGCGGGCAGCGTCGAGGCGGGCATGGGCGGGATGGGCGACAGCGGGCTCGGCAGGCGGCACGGTGCCGAGGGGATCCGCAAGTACACCGACGGCCAGACGATCGCCGAGCAGCGCCTCCGGCCGCTGGGCCCGTCGCCGAAGTCGTCCGTGGGCGGCTTCGTGCGCGGCACGAACCGGCAGCTGGCCCTGCTGCGCCGCCTGGGGTTGCGGTGAACGGCGACACGCCGCGGCGGTGGCGGGAACTTGGCGCGGAACCGGGCCCGGTCGACCCGGCTCGGCCCGACGCCCTGTGGGCGGACCTCGACGTCGTCGAGGCGACGGCGATCCTCGGTTCCTGGCGCGGGTTCGCGTTCCCGACCGGTCACCACGTCGAGCGGCTGCCGGCGAGCAGCCGGTGGTACGGCAAGCGGTTCACCGCGCCGGACGAC
Source organism: Umezawaea sp. (assembly GCA_035559015.1). Lineage (GTDB taxonomy): Bacteria > Actinomycetota > Actinomycetes > Mycobacteriales > Pseudonocardiaceae > Umezawaea. The sequence goes on from DATMCA010000313.1 coordinate 1,308, forward strand.
GCCCAACCGCTGATCTACCGCCCTCTACTCCGACTTCGGCCTGGAACGCGACCACGGGTGACGCGGCGCCGACGAGAACACGACCCGAGCACGAGAGTTCTGGATTGGAGTCCGGATGACCAGTGTCTTCCCCACCGAGCGGGCGCTCTACGACGATGACCACGAGCTGCTGCGTGACACGGTCCGCGCCTTCGTCGACAAGCACGCCGCACCCCACGCCGAGCGGTGGCGGGCGGAGGGGAAGGTCGACCGCGAACTCTTCGAGGAGGCCGCCAAGGCGGGGATCCTCGGCTTCTCCATCCCGGAGGAGTACGGCGGTGGCGGCACCACCGACTACCGCTTCAACGCGGTGATCGGGGAGGTGTTCTCGCGCGACCCGGTGTCGGACGGGCTCGCCGGGGTCGCGCTGTCCAACGACATCGTCATCCCCTACTTCACCGACCTGACCGACGACGAGCAGAAGGCCCGCTGGCTGCCGGGCATCGCCGCCGGGAAGCTCGTCGTCGCGGTCGCGATGACGGAACCGGGCACCGGGAGCGACCTGGCCGGGATCAGCACCACCGCAGTGCGCGACGGGGACGACTACGTGGTCAACGGCAGCAAGGTCTTCATCTCCAACGGTCAGAACGCGGACCTCGTCGTCACCACCGTCCGGACCGGCCCGGACCGGCACCGCGGGCTCAGCCTGCTGGTGATCGAGGCCGATCGCGCCGGTTTCGCGCGCGGGCGCAACCTGGAGAAGGTCGGCCTGCACGCCCAGGACACCAGCGAACTGTTCTTCCGGGACGTCCGGGTGCCCGTCGCGAACCTGCTCGGTGAAGAGGGGTCGGGCTTCCTCGGCCTCATGCGCAACCTGCCGCAGGAGCGGATCTCCATTGCGGCCAACGCCGTGGCGTCCGCCGAGGGCGTGCTGGAGCGCACCCTGGACTACGTCAAGCAGCGCAAGGCTTTCGGCAAGCCGATCGGGTCCTTCCAGAACACCCGCTTCGAGATGGCCGACATGGTCACCGCCGTGCGGGTGAGCCGGGCCTACGTCGACGACCTGCTCGCCAGGCACGTTCGCGGTGAACTCGGCGCGGCGGACGCGGCGGCGGCGAAGTTCTGGACCACGGAGCAGTACGTCGACGTCGTCGGGCGGTGCCTGCAACTGCACGGCGGCTACGGCTACACGACCGAGTACCGCATCGCCCACGACTACCTGGACTCGCGCGTCAGCACCATCTACGGCGGCACCACGGAGATCATGAAGGAGATCGTCGGTCGGGATCTGGGCCTGTAGCGGCGTTCTCCTCGTCCAGGGTGCGGAGCGAGCCCTTGACCACCTTCCCGCCCGCGTTGCGGGGGAGCGCGGGGAGCACCACGAGGTCCTTGGGCTTCTTGAAGGAGGCGAGCCTGCCGTCGAGGAACCCGGTCAGCTCCGCCAGGGACAGGTCGGCCCCGGACGTGACGGAGACGAACGCGACCGGCACCTGGCCCCAGCGCTCGTCCGCCCTGCCGATCACGGCGACCTCGGCCACCGACGGGTGTTCGGCGATGGCGTGCTCCAGTTCGGCGCAGTAGATGTTCTCGCCGCCGCTGATGATCATGTCCTTCTTGCGGTTGACCACCCAGACGAAGCCCTCGTCGTCCTGCCTCACCAGGTCGCCGGAGTGGAACCAGCCGCCCGCGAACGCCTTCGCGGTGGCCTCGGGGTTTCGCCAGTACTCGCGGAACAGGTTCGGGCCCCGCACCCGCACGGCACCGACCTCGCCAGCGGGCAACAACTGACCTGCCGCGTCCACCACTTCCACTTCGATTCCGGCGAGGGGCAACCCGACCGAACCCCACGGCCACGGGCCGTCCAGCGGAAGGCTGGCGATGACGTGCGCCTCGGT
>DATMCA010000314.1:0-2825 GCA_035559015.1 Umezawaea sp.
GGCCAAGATCCGGACGCTGCTCGCGCTGAACGGCGAAGCGCTCGCACACCCGAAGTGCGGGGACCGCAACGGGAAGCTCGTCTGCGGCTTGTTGTTCGGCCACTACTTCGACCACCGCGACGGCGGCATCCTGTGGACCAACGCTCACCGTCCCATCGTGGACGTGCAACTGCCCGACCCCGCCGCCGCGTCGGCAAAGCGCGAGCCCCGCGTGTGGAACCACGGCGACCCCGAGCCCACCGACCGGCCGCCCGTGCGCGACGCGATGGGCGACATCTGGACCCAGAACGCGTGGGTCACGCCGGAAACCATCCCGATGATGTGGGGCTACATCACGAAGAAGTACGGCCCGCTCACCGAGGTGCTGGATGGGCCCGCCGCGCTCCCGCAGAACTGGACGGCCGAGGCCGACCGGGTGGAGTCCGCCTTGTGGGGGGCCGTGGACGCGCTGGTGGCCAACGAGACGGCGGGGAACTCCTGATGGACATCCACGACGAGTTCGACTTCGACCAGGACGGCAATCCCGAGCCGGTGCTGACGTCGTCGTTCCGGGAAGAGCCGGACTGCTTCGCGTGCAACGACGACGGGTGTCGCCACTGCGGCCGCCACGAGCCGGAGTGCCCGTGCGTGATCTGTACGACGCCCGTGATCGAGCCGAACCCCACGTCCACCACCGACGAGGAGGCACCGTTCTGATGGCTGACCTGACCGACGCCGAGCGCTTGATCGCCGCGATCACCGCAGCCGGGCCCGGCCTCGACCCTGAAGAGACCTTCTGGGACACGCTCGCGGTCAACCCCACCGACCACGAGGTCCACACCTGGATGGTCCGGCTGGCGCGCTTCACCAGGCGGATGGCCACCGTCTACCGGCTCGCGGACGGCTCGCTCGTCGCGATCGAGCAGGACCGCGGAGCCACCGAGCGACAAGAGCCGACTCCGTCCGCGACCGCGTACGTGGTCGAGCCCTACGAGGTGACGGTCACCCGGTACCGCAAGCCGCTCCCGCCCGCCGAGCCCGCCGAGGAGACCTCGCGATGACGATCCGCCTCATGATCCAGCCCGCCGAGCAGAACGGCGTCCTGCCCTACCCGTGGTTCATCGACAGCGACGGCATGGTCGGCCGACAGGACAAGTGGAAGGGCGCGCCCACCCAGTTGATCGGGTTCGTTGTCGGCGCCGAGAACCCGACCGCCGTCGACTTGCTCTTCGAGGACTTCGTGGACAGCCCCGACACCGCCGTCGGGATGTTCCCGGTGTTCGCCCACTCCGACGGCAGCTTCAACACCTACCTCCACCGCCGCATCGACACGGTGACGAAGCGCGACACCGAGGCGGCCGACTGTGGCTGACGAGATCCCCGAGGCCGCCGTGGAAGCCGCCGCCATCGCGTGGACGAACCGCGTCCCGGACACATCGTCCTCGGACCGCTGGGCGGCACTCACCGAAACCGGAAGACGGATGCGTAGGTGGAGCATGCGCATCACGCTGGCTGCCGCGCTCCCGCACCTGGCCGCCGCCAAGGACGCCGAGATCACCCGACTACGCGCCGAGAACGAGCAGTTGACCCGGCTCTGTGCCGAGGTCTCCCGCCTGCGCTGGCTGGTCGACGAGGACGGCCCGGTCATGCACGCGCTGGGCCAGATCGAGTCGATGACCGCCCGACTCGAAGGCGTGACGGACCGCTCCCGTTTGCTCGACTTCGCCGAGGTCGAGCAGGTCTACCGCCTTGCGGGCGACGCCGTCACGGCCATCCGCACCCCGTCCGCTCCTGCCCAGGAAGGACAGACGACGTGACCACACCCGAGACCGCCTCCGTTCTCGCCGAGATTGCTGCCGAGCGCGCCGAGCAGGACGCGAAGTGGGGCCAGCAGAACCACCCCGACCGGATGCCTGCCGACTACCCGGTCGGCGACACCCCGAGCGCCGAGCTGGCCGCCGTCCACTGGAAGAACACCAACGCCGCCCGTGTCGCCTGGATGAACGAGCGTGGCGTGCCACGCGATCGAAACGCGGCTTGGGACGGCATCCTCCTGGAGGAGGTCTACGAGGCGCTCGCCGAGGAGGACCTCGCCAAGCTGCGCGCTGAACTGGTCCAGGTCGCCGCTGTCGCTGCCGCGTGGATCGCCTCCATCGATCGCCGCACGCCGACGTGCACCTGCACCACGGACTGCCCCGAGGATCCCGCCGAAAGCTCGTGCCCCGTCTGCCGAGAGCGCGACCCGTACGACCCGTGCCCGGTGGTCGGTTTCGGATGCGGCGCCGGTTGTGACTGCTGCACTCCCGAGCAGCAGCGCGCCGCAGACGGAGCCCTCACACCCGCGGCCCCGTCCTCCACCGAGGACACCCCGGCAGCCCAGTGCATCGGTGCCGCGAACTGTTCCGCCGCGCTCCACGTCCACGGCTGCTACGCCGACCAGTGCGCTGACACCGGCGCCGGATGCGACGCTCCGGAGCGCACCCCGCGCACCTGGCAATCGGCGGCCGACGTCCCCCGTTACCTGGAGATCCCGCTTAGCGCGGCCGACGGGACGACCTACTCGCGCAAGTTCGTGACCAACGAACTCTGGGACCGACTCCTTCCCGATGGCACGAGCGGCGGCCGCCACCGTCTCGCCGACCTGCCTGCGGACGCGTGGCCGCTGACCGAGGTCCTCCGCACGGCGCCCGCCACGACAGGCGGTGGTCCGGCATGACCGCGCCCAGCACGACCGCGCTGACCGTCCAGGAGCGCCGGGTCGCCGGGCTCGCCGCCCAGCGCCGCACGAACTCCTCCATCTCCGCCGAGCTCCACATCACGGTGTCCACCGTGGAGCAGCACCTGAC
>DATMCA010000315.1:0-4478 GCA_035559015.1 Umezawaea sp.
AATGTCAGCCTGGTACGCCCTGAGCGCTCTGGGCATGTACCCGGTCACCCCGGGAACAGGCCAGTTCCTGCTAAACGCCCCAAGATACGAACGAACAGTAATCCACCTGAAGAACAACGACCTGACAATCGAAGCCCCAGGCACCACACCAGAAGCACTGCAATACGTACAGTCCCTAACAGTAGACGGAAACCCTTCCGACAAGGCCTGGGTAGAACTGGAAACACTGCGCAGTGGCACAACACTGCACTTCACACTGACCAACAACCCACAAGACGCCACCTGGGCCACCACCCCGGACAGCGCGCCACACCCACTGGTGACCCACCACCTGGGTGACACAGGGCCCTAAACCGTGGCCGATTTTACTTGGGGGATTCGACCCTTAAACTCAGTCGGGCCCAGGGCTTCCATCCTGCCCTTTTTGGCCCGACAAAGGGTCGAATCTAGGGACCCCAAGTCAAATCGGCCACCCACGCTGGCACTCGCACGCCCCCAAAGATCTCACTTGGCCGACTGCCCCAAGTACTTATTGGCCAACTCCGTGTACTCCTTCTCCACATCATCCTTCAAATAAGCAACATAAGTCCACGGGATATCATGCACATGATCCCGCATCCCAATCAAATGCCGCTTAGCCCTCGGCCCATCATCCGCCAAAGCAAACGCCGCAGCAAACAAATTATGAGCCTGCAACCCCCGAGGATGCACCCGAGGCACCGCCACATCCCACTTATCAGCGGCCTCGGCGATCTCATCGTGCACTTTCCCAAAATACCGCATCTTCAACGACGCGACCTTCAAAGCACTACGAGACTGAACAGCCTCCGCAAACCTCTCCAAAAAAACCTCAAAATGCGCCAACGGCAACACCGCAACCACCGGATCCCCCGGCTCGGCAGCATCCACGCTCCCCTTGGCGAACGCCATCATCTCCTCCGTGGACCCACCCCACTTCGGAGCCAGGATCTGCGCCCGAACCCAGTGCGCCGGGTACAGCGAAGGAGCCCGCTTCACGATCTCCCGCCACACCTCGTCCTTCTGCCCCCGATCCACCTGCAACCCCATCCCCGTGGTCTGCAACTGGGCCCAGGGAACAGCATCGGACGGCAACAACCCGGCAGCCTCGTGCAACGGCGCCACGGCCTTCCGCAGCGTCGCGAAGAACATCTTGAACCGGTCCTCACCGATGTCGTCGGCCCTCCCGGTCCCCCGAACCGCCCACGCCTCACCGATGAACGACGCCCCGGCCAGCAACCACAGGTCCGGGTCGTTGGCCGACTTCGCCAGTTCCAGCAGTTCGTCGGCGTGCCCCACGGCGTGGTCGCGCAGGACCTCCAACCGGAGCGCGCGCAGCTCAGGCTGGTCGCGGCACTCGGCGAGCACGGTCGTGGCCGCGCGCAGGTGCCCCGCGTCCATCTCCTCGGCCGCGATGTCGACGATCGGGTCGTCGTAGGTGTGATCCCTGATCACTTCGCGGGCGACCGCCACCGGGCGCTTCCTTCGAAAGATCCCCACCCCAAGAACAGTACTTACCCGCGACCGACCTGCCCAGGTCGTCTCAGCGGGCTCCCGTGGTGGGAAACGGCGTAGTCCTTCGGGGGTAGCCGGTCTTCTACTTTCGGTGGTTGTGGCGGGGCTCACCTCAGCGATGAGCTAGGGACTCGCACATTCTGAGGGGGATCAATGCGAAGAGCACCACTGCTGGTGATCGCGCTGATCGGGGCGCTGGTGGGCGGCAGCCTGCCCGCGCAGGCGCGGGAAGCGCGAGAAGCGCCGGTACCGGACCGGTACCTGGCGCAGCGGATCGAGTGGAAGCCCTGCTTCGACCCGGCGAACCCGCCGGAAGGACTGCCTCCCGGTGGGGAACGGCTTGAGTGCGGTACGTACAGCTCGCCGCAGGACTGGCGGCGGGCGGCGCAGGGCAAGGACATCACGATCGCCGTGAGCCGGTTGCGGCCGGTGAGCGGTGAGGCCACGGGCAGCGTCCTGACCAACCCCGGTGGACCGGGCGGTCCGGGGCGGACGTTCCCGCTGCTGTTCCTGGGGCGGTCGAAGCTCCTGGCGAGCCAGGAGATCATCGGCATCGACGTGCGGGGCACCGGGGAGAGCACGAACGTCACCTGCGGCGGCTACGACTGGCTCGGCATCGCCGACCCGCGCGACCGGGGCAAGGCCAACCTGGAACTGGTGTTCGACACCGCCGAGCAGCAGGCGCGGGCGTGCCAGAGCAGTTCCGGCGAGTTCGGCCGGGTCGTCAACACCGAGCAGACCGTCCGGGACCTGGACCTGCTGCGGCACCTGCTCGGCCGGGAGAAGATCAACTGGGTCGGCTACTCCGGCGGGAGCTGGATGGGCGCCTACTACGCCACGTACTTCCCGGAGCGCGTCGGCAAGTTCGTGATCGACTCGAACACCGAGTTCACGTCGACGTTCCAGACCGTCTTCGGCGCGTTCGGGCTCGGCTTCGAACGGCGGTTCCGCACCGACTTCCTGCCGTGGGTGGCGAAGTACGACTCGCTCTACCACCTCGGCACGACCGCCGAGGAGGTCCGGCTGAACTACGAGGACATCCGGGCGAGGCTGGCCGCGAACCCGCTGCCGATGCCGGACGGCTCGCAGGTCACCGCGATGCTGTTCGACCTGTTCCTGGTCCGGGTGCAGTACTCGAAGCAGAACTTCCAGCCCGGCGCCGAGCAGTTCTCCCAGCTCCGGCAGATCGTCCTGGGCCAGGGTTCCACCGCCGCGCTCGGCCGGTTCGCCGACGCGTCCAGCGGCACCTTCCACGCGGTCATCTGCAACGACACGCCGTTCCGCGGCGGCCGCGACTACCTGGTCCGGGAGTCCGGTCGCCTCGGGAAGCTGTACCCGCTGATCGGCTCGTACCTCATCGCCGCGCCCTGCGCGTTCTGGGACCGGCCGCCGCTCCAGCTCAAGACGCCGACCGGGCGCGGTGTGCCGCCGATCCTGATGGTGCAGTCCGTCCGCGACCCGGCCACGCCGCTGGAGGGGGCGCAGCGGGCGCACGCGAAGTTCGCCGGCTCGCGGATGCTGACCGTGACCGACGAGGGCGACCACGGCATCTACGCGTTCGGCAACGCGTGCGTGGACGACGTCGTGGAGTCGTTCATCGTCGACGACGTCGTGCCGCGCCGTGACCTCACGTGCGCGGGGGTGCCGCTGCCGGTGCCCACGGCCGGGCTGTCCGCGCAGTCCACCCACCAGGTCGGCAACCCGCTCCAGAAGTACGCGGACCTGCTGGGGTAGTTCGGGACGAGGGGCCCCGGCCGCCGGGGCCCCTCCTTCCGCTAGTGGCAGTAGTGCAGGTCCGACTCCGACTCGCCGTGCCACCAGAACAGGTCCGGATCGGCGCTCGGGTAGTCCGCCCCGACGGCCCCCGCGGCCTTCAGCGCCGGGCTCGCGGCGAACGGCCCGGCCAGGTCGGCCACCCGGTGCACCGTCCCGCCCGCCACGACGACCTCGACCGCCGCCGCGGCCGCGATGTCCGTGAGCGGGTTCCCGCGCACGGCGATGAGGTCGGCGAGCCTGCCCGGTTCGACGGTGCCCAAGTGGTCGGCGAGACCGAGCCAGCGGGCGGGGTTGCGGGTCGCGGTGGTGAGGGCCTCGTACGGCGTGAAGCCGTGGCGGACCATCGCCCGCAGGTTCTGGTGCAGGCTCAGGGCCACGTCGTCCAGCGGGGCGTCGGTGCCGGAGATGACGAAGCCGCCGCCGCGGTGGATGGCCAGCAGCATCGCCACCCAGCCGGGCAGAGCGGTCTGGGACAGCTGGTTCGCCGGGGTGTCCTTGGCGGCGTCCGCGACCTTCTGCGCGAACCTCGCGTACTCCCACGGCGGCAGCAGGGCCCTGGTGCGCGGGTCGTCCAGCAGCGAGTGGTCGTCGGCGTAGAGGATCGCGGAGTGGAACAGGGTCGGCGTGACCGACATGCCCGACGCGGCGAACAGGCCGGTGACGTCCTGGTAGCTGCGGCCGAGCCTGCTGGTGGTGTGCGAGTAGCCGAGCCGGTTCGTGGCGCCGACGTGCTCCATGCCGTCCATGCCGACGTTCACCGCCGGGTACAGGTAGTGCGAGCTGAGCGGCATCCCCTTGCGGTGGGCCAGTTCCACGACCTTGCGCTGCGACGCGACGGGCAGCCGGACGTAGGTCTTGATCATGTCGTAGTCGAGTTCCACGGCCCGTGACAGCTCCAGCGCCAACTGGTCCTCGCCGCGCGTGGGGCGCATGAAGTTGTAGTAGACCCGGCCGCCGTCCACGGCCTCGCCGGTGGCGAAGTACCGCGGGCCGACGCGCACGCCCGCGTCGAGCGCCTCCCTGGTCTCCAGCATCTGGTACACCGGGTCACCCGGCGAGCGCGTGGTCGTGACGCCGTAGGACAGCCACAGCCTGCCCTGCCGGTCGCCCCACTGCCGTCCGCGGAGGTGCCAGTGGTTGTGCGCGTCGATCAGGCCGGGCATCACCGT
>DATMCA010000316.1:0-2861 GCA_035559015.1 Umezawaea sp.
CGCGGTCGGCGAGGCCGACGAGCATGCGCCGGACCTCGACCTCGGCGGGGTCGAAGTAGGTGATCCCGCGGTCGATGGACAGCCCACCGCAGCCGAGGATCAGCAGGTCGAGGTGAACCTGTAGCGGTTCTTGCACGGTGCCGGGATTGACCGTGCTCAGTTCGGGGGTCAGGAGGCCGCCGAGCACGATCACCCGACTGCCGCCCTCGCGTACCGTGATCGCGGCGTTCAGGCCGTTGGTCACCACGGTGAGGTCGCTGCGATGGGCTAGTTCCGCGGCGACGGCATGGCAGGTCGTTCCGGTGTCGATTCCGACGGCGGCGCCGCGTTCAACGAGTCGGGCGACGACGCGGGCGATCGCGGCCTTCTCGGGTGCCCGGGTCGAGGCACGGGAGCCGTAGGCGGGGGCACGGCGGATGATCGCCCCGCCGTGGACCCGCTGTAGCTGTCCCGCCTCGTCGAGCTCGGCGAGGTCGCGGCGGATGGTCATGCCGGACACGCCGAACCGCTGCGCCAGCGCGGTGACGTCGACCTGACGGGTCTGCTGCAGCGTCTTCAGTATGTCGCGCTGACGAACACTCCGTGCGTCCTCTACACCGCTCTCCTGCGACACACGGGCAACGCTACCGGGCCCTGCGACTGCCTCTAGTTTCATGACCGGCGACCGCCCCGAGGCCGTGGCGATTGCCTCTCTGGCTCGCTGGCCTCGGCGGTCGCGCCTGCCCGGACACGCACCGGTTTCATCGCGGCCTCCTGTCGATTCCGCCTTCACCACTGGAGATCGTGTGCGACTGAACATAGCAGAGGTAAGCGGGAGCCGCAAGCGACACCGGCCCCCTCATCAGGTCTCATCAGGGAAAGTCGCGGCATCATAGCCCTTGACTCAGCGACGTGCTGCCACCTACTGTTCTCGTTAAATGTTCATTCGCACATCGCGTCGGAGGTCGAGGTGGCTGTACGCATCAAGGCGGGCATGGAGAAGGTGCCCGGCGGGTTGATGTTGGTTCCCCTGCTCATCGGGGCGGTGATCCATACTGTGGCACCGGACGCGGGGAAGTTCTTCGGGTCGTTCACCGGGGCAATGTTCACCGGCTTGGCGCCGATCCTCGGCGCGTTCTATGTGTGCCTGGGCGCGACGCTGGACCTGAAGGCCACGCCCTACATCCTCAAGAAGGGCGGCGTGCTGCTCGGCAGCAAGATCGTGTTCGCCGCGATCGTGGGCACCGTCCTGGGCCGGTTCCTGGGTGAGGCCCCGATCTCCAGCGGGCTGCTGGCCGGCCTGTCGGTGCTGGCAGTGGTGGCGGCACTCAGTGACACCAACGGCGGGCTGTACATCTCGCTGATGGGCCAATTCGGGCGCAACCGCGACGTCGGCGCCTACAGCGTGATGAGCCTGGAGTCCGGCCCATTCCTCACGATGGTCATCCTCGGCATCGCCGGGCTGTCCGCATTCCCCTGGCAGGCGCTGGTCGGGGCGATCCTGCCACTGGCCCTGGGGATGCTGCTGGGCAACCTTGACCCGGCGATGCGCAGGTTCCTGGCGCCCGCGGTCCCGGCGCTCGTGCCGTTCCTCGGGCTCACCCTCGGGTTGACCATCAACCTGGCGGCGGTGTGGCGGGCGGGGCTGCTCGGCATCGGGCTCGGGCTGTTCGTCGTGCTCGTCGGTGGCGCTGTGCTGCTGCTGGCCGACAAGCTGACCCGCGGTGACGGCATCGCCGGGCTTGCCGCGGCCACTACGGCCGGCAACGCCGCGGTCGTCCCGGCGATCGTCGCGCAGGCCAACCCGGTCTACGCCCCGGCCGCGCAGAGCGCCACCGTGCTTGTCGCCGCGTCGGTCGTCGTCACCGCGATCCTGTGCCCGATCATCACCGTGCTGTGGGCCCGGCTGGTCCTCAAGCAGCCCGCCGGTGGTAGCCGGGAAGCCGAGGCCGCCTTCGCGGCGGACCTGCACCCGCACCTGGACCACGTGCCCGCCGACACCGGCGAGGCCGCTCTGGAGGCTGCGCACATCAAGGTGCTCGACGACACCGGTCCCGACCGACCCCAGGACAACAACCGAACCAGGACCACCGACCGCGGCAGCGGCACGGAGTCGACCAGCGACCCGACGAACTGACGGCCGCACCGCACCGCCCGCCGTGACCAAGGGAAGCCAGAAGCAGATGCGTGACCAGAGAGTGGTGTGCTGCACCTACTACCTTGAGTCGGAGATCGAGCCGGCACGGGCCGCGGCGATCCTGGCCGGTGAGCAGTCCAGCGGGACGTTCGTGTCGGTGCCCGGCGAGTCGGCGGAGTTGCACGAACGGCACGGCGCACAGGTCGTGGACGTGCAGCACTTGGGCCGCCGCAGCCCGTCGCTGCCGTCGCGGACCCACCCGGAGAAGGTCCACGCGGCCCAAGTGGTGGTCGAGTGGCCGATGGAGAACATCGGTGCCGACCTAGCGACCCTGCAGACGACCATCGCCGGGAACCTGTTCGAGCTGCAGGAGCTGTTCGCCTGCCGGGTGCTGAACCTGCAGCTGCCGCCGGAGTTCATCGCCGCACACCCGGGCCCGGCCTTCGGTATCCCAGGGACGCGGCGGCTGATCGGCGACGTCGTGGGCGTGATGATCGGCACGATCGTCAAACCGAACGTGGGCCTGTCAGAGGAGCAATTCCGGTTGGTCGTCCGCGAGCTTGCCCACGCCTCGATCGACCTAATCAAGGACGACGAGCTGATGACCGACCCCGGCTACCTTCCGCTCGGGCGCCGAGTCGCCGTGGCCACCGAGGAGATCCGCGCGGCCGAGCAGGTCACCGGGCATCCCACGATGTACGCGTTCAACATCACCGGTGACCTCACGGGGCTGCGCCGGCGGCAC
>DATMCA010000317.1:0-3328 GCA_035559015.1 Umezawaea sp.
GCGTTGTCGCTGGCCCGGTTGCCGGCGCCGATCACGATCGAGCCCTCGGGCAGCTCGTAGGCGCCGATGCGGCGATCCAGGATCAGCGAGTAGAACGCCTTCTGCACCTCGGGCGAGGACGCGTTCAGCTCGTCCAGGAACAGGCAGTACGGCTCGTCGCGCGCGATCGACTCCGGCGGCGCGAACCGCGACCGCCCGTTCACCAGCTCCGGGACGCCGATCAGGTCCTCCGGCGCGAGCTGGGTGCCGAGCAGCGTCACGCACTCCAGCCCCAGCGACTCGGCGAAATCCCTGACCAGCGAGGACTTCCCGATACCGGGCGCACCCCAGAGGAACACCGGGCGCACCACGGCCACGTGCAGCAGCACCTCGGGGAGGCGTGCCGGCGTGACGGCTATCGACGACCGCAAAAGCGCTTCTCGTGGCTCATGCCGTCAGGATGCCGGACGCGGCCCCTCGCGGGCGACCGAATTCCGCGTCACCCGTTGCTGTAGACCCGTTTCGGCTCCACGAACACCGCGGCCCGCCGCTGCTCGGCCATCACCCGGTCGTAGGCGTCCCAGTCGTCGTGCGTCCCGCCCGCGGCGGTGAAGATCTCCCGCAGCAGCAGCCGGAGCCGCTCGTCGTCGACCTGCTCGTGCGGGTCGTCGGGGCCGATGATCTCGGCTTCGCCCTCCACGGCGACCCACTGCCAGCTCTTGCGGAAGGTCGCGGTGAGCTGCGGCCGTTCCCGCAGGTTCGCCAGCTTCACCTTGCCGTAGGTCACGAAGGCGACCACCTCGATGTCGCGCAGCGGGTGCCGCATGACCCCGGCGTTCACCACCGACGACTGGATCGTGAGGTCGGCGCGCAGCGTGGAGACCACCGCGAGCCCGCTCTCCGACGCACCGAGCGCCGCCACGTCCGCCAGAGTCGCCATCAGGTCCCCTTCACCAGGTGATCACGAGCCCCCGTCGCACGAACACCACCCGCCGCCGTTCCATTCCCGCAGGGGCGGCGTTTCGACCGACTGGACCAGCGTGTCGTGGCTCGCCAATCGATCGTTACACATTCTCGGCAAATTTACGATCACTTTTCTGAAGATACTCCGATGGTGTGAAACTTCCGAACGCCGTCACAAACCTTCCACGTACGGCGATGGAGTGGACAAGTAATCCGCCGCAGAAGGATCGACAATGGGCGCAAAAGGCAAGAAGAACGATGGAGGGAACTCTTCCCGCATCAAAGGTAGCCACAACTTCGTGATCAACCCGCACTCCGTCAAGGGCGGCCTGCACGTCCACGGCGGACAAGGGCTGTTTCAGAACAAGAAAGTGCGGATATCCGTGTCCATCGGCGGGGCCGTGCTGCTGGCGGTAGCCGGGGTCATCGGGTGGACGAAGTACCGCGCCGCGTCGGGTGAACTGCCGCTGACGGTGGCCGTCGAGGCGATCACCCCGACCTGTGGCACGTCGTGGGTGGTCCCTAGGAAGCCGGACGATGTCGATGTGTCCCAGCTCGTCCACCCGTCCGCGCTCCAGCACGGTTGGCGGGACTGGACAGGCGGTTCCGACGGAGCGGCTGCCGCCAGCCTCGGAGCAGGCGGGCACGTGCAGCTGTCCATCCAGGGACGTAGCGCGATGCAGGTCGTCCTGACTGACATGAAGGTCCGCGTGACCAAGAAGAACCCCCCTGTTTCCGGCACACTGCTGCACAGACCTTGCGGAGACCAGTGGGCCTTCAGGTGGATGGACGTCGATCTTGACACGGATCCACCCAGGACTGTGCCCACCAATTCCCTCGAGCCGGGAACCCGCATCGACGGTGTTGCCGATTTCGAGAGCAAGCCCATCCGATTCCCCTACCGAGTCGCCGATTCGGACGCCGAGACGTTCATGTTCAACGCGAAGACCGTCGACTGCGACTGCTTCTGGGTGGTGGACATATACTGGTCGTCGGCCGGCGAGTCCGGAGTCATGACCATCGATGACCACGGCAAGCCGTTCCGGACTTCCAGCGATGTCAATGCGGTCAAATGTGCCATCCTGGACACTCTGCAGTGCGAGTAGGTTCTTCGAGCGACCGGGACCAGGTGCTTCGTCCCCCGCGGGCTTCGGTGGGTTGGTCCAGGATGCAGTCCCATGGGCGGTGACGTCGGCTTCGTCCCGCGCTGTCACGCGGGACGGCCGGTGGGGCTCACCAGTCCGGTCTCGTAGGCGACGATGACAGCTTGGACGCGGTCGCGCAGGCCGAGCTTGGCGAGGATGCGGGCCACGTGGGTCTTCACCGTGGCCTCGGACAGGTGCAGGCGGGCGGCGAGTTCGGCGTTGCTGAGGCCCTCGGCGAGCAGCCGGAGCACCTCCAGTTCGCGCGGGGTGAGGGCGGACAGGTCGCGGTGCAGCGCGTCCGCGTCGCGGCCCGCGAACCGCTCCACCAGGCGGCGGGTGATGGCGGGGGCGAGCAGGGCGTCGCCGGACCGGACCAGGCGGACCGCCGCGACCAGGTGTTCGGGCGTGACGTCCTTGAGCAGGAAGCCGCCCGCGCCCGCGGACAGCGCCGCGTACACGTAGTGGTCCAGGTCGAACGTGGTCAGGATGATCACCCGCGGTTCGCCCTCCGTGCCGGTCAGGATGCGCCGGGTGGCCTCCAGCCCGTCCATCTCGGGCATCCGCACGTCCATCAGCACCACGTCCGGCCGCGTGCGGCGGACGGCGTCGATCGCCTCGACACCGGTGGTGGCCTCGGCGACCACGTCGATGCCGTCGGCCATGAGGATCATCCGGAAGCCGGTGCGGACGAGCGTCTGGTCGTCGGCGACGACGACGCGCAGCGGGGTGGTCACGTCGTCTCCAGGGGGATCTCGGCGGTCACGCGGTAGCCGCCGAGCAGGCGCGGCCCGCTGTGCAGCGTGGCACCGTAGACCGAGAGGCGCTCGCGCAGGCCGATCAGGCCGCGCCCGTTGCCGGTGGCCGCCGCCGCTCCCGGTGTGCCGCCGGTGTCGGTGACCTCCACCTTCAGGTGGTCGACGCCGTAGTCGAGGGTCACCGCGGCGGACGCGCCCGAGGCGTGCTTCACCGTGTTGGTCAACGCCTCCTGCACCACCCGGTACGCCGCGAGTTCGATCCCCGACGGCAGCGCCCGCCGCTCCCCCTCGACGGTCAGCGCGACGGGCAGGCCGGTGTCCCGGACCCGCGCGACCAGCGCCTCCAGCTCGTCCAGCCCCGGTTGGGGAGCCAGGTCACCGGGTTCGTCGGCGCCCATCGTCAGCAGCCCCATCACGTGCCGCAGCTCGGACATCGTCGCCCGGCCGCTCGCCTCCACGGCGAGCAGCGCGTCGCGGGCCTGGTCG
>DATMCA010000318.1:0-2235 GCA_035559015.1 Umezawaea sp.
AAGGCTGCGCGGCTGGCTCGACGAGGACCGCGCGGGCCTGCGACTCCAGCGCCACCTCATCGACGCCGCCACCACCTGGGAAGACCTGGACCACGACCCCGGCATTCTCTTTCGCACCACCCGCTTGGCCGCCACCGTCGCCTGGGTGGACCGCGCTCGGCCCGCTCTCACCGCCCGCGAACGGGACTTCCTCGACCACAGCGTCGCCGCGGAGGCCCGTGCTCGCCGCTCCACACGTCTGCGGCGACGCCTGCTGGCCGCCGCCGTGGGTGCCCTGCTGACCATCGCCACCGTCGTCGCGATTCCCGTGGTGCGCCAGCTCCGGCTCGCCGACCAGGTGGAGCTCTCCCTGAACCTGGCCGCCCGTGATGCGGCGAATTCGACCGAGGCCGCGCGCAACGCGTTGGCGGCCTACCAGGCGTACCCGACCGTCGAAGCCCGCAGCAGCCTCCTCACCGCCGCCGTGACCCCGCAGGGCGACCACCGCCGCGCGTCGCTGGGAGGCAAGCGTTGGGCCAACGCCGTGATCAGCCCGGACGGCGATCGCCTGGCGCTCCGGGCGGAGGGCAGCGTCGTCCTCCTGGCGACCAAGACCTTCGAGCAGGTGGCCGAGTTCCCGCTGCCCGGTGGGCAGGCCTTGATCGGCGCCGACGTCCAGTTCACCCCGGATGGGCAGACCCTCGTGGCGGGCGAAGCGCCAGGCCGTATCGCGTTCCTGCGGCTGTCCGACGGAAAACTGCTGCGCAGCGTGGAGATCGGTTCCGACGGCCCGTTCGCGGTGAGCCCCGATGGTCGCGTGTTGGCCGTGGATCTAGGCCACGTCGTGCGTTTGTGGGACGTGGCCACGAGCACGCGCATCGGTGAACTGGACGTCGACGACGGGAGCTATTCACGTCCGGCGTTCAGCGACGACAACCGCACTCTCGCCGTGGCCGGTTCCTCGGGCGAAGTCGAGGTGTGGGACCTGCCGACCCGTTCCCGCGTGGCGCGCCTGACCTCGGGGAGGACCGGCGGGGACGTCACGGTTTCGGCCTTCTCGCCCTCCGGCCACCTGCTCGCCACCGGCGACGAGGGCGGCGACGTGGTCGTGTGGGACGTGGCCGCCCGGACTCCTGTCGCGGTCGTGGCAAGGCATGCGGGCGGCGTGTACAGCGTCGCGTTCAGCCCGGATGGCCGGATCCTCGCGTCCGGCGGCGAAAGTGGCCGGCTCTCGCTCTGGGACGTCGAACACCGCACCTCCCTGGCCGACCTGCCGATGGACGACGCCTCCCGCGAGGATCGCCCCGACCGGTCGGGCATCTGGGGACTCGCGTTCGCCCGCGACGGCACGCTCATCGCGTCGAGCGGCAACGGCCTGTTCGTGTGGAGCTCGGACCGACTGCCCGCAGACGCCGGGTACAACGTCACCGATCTCCGCTACGACGGTAGGGGAAACCTCCACGTGCTCAAGGAAACCGGCGTGCTCACCACCTGGCACACCACCCCCGATCTGCGGCAGGTCGACTCCGCTCAGCTCGCTGACAGCCCTGTGGGCGGCCGGTTCAGCCCGGACGGCGAACACCTCGTCCTGGGCGCGGTCGGGAAGCCGATCACCCTCCACGACACCAACGGTAACGCGTCGACGGAACTGTCGATCCCCGGTTTGCCCCCGCCCGACACCCGCGTGCGCATCGCGGCGATCGCCGACGACGGGCGCCACGTCCTCGCCATCGGGGCAGGCCAACCGGTCGTGGTGTGGGATGTGGGTCGACCCGACGCCGCGACCACCGTGGCGACGCAGCAGTACAGCAACCGCTTCACCGGTGCGGCGTTCCTGCGTGGCAGCACCTCGCGGATCGCGGTCGCCGACTCGACCGGCACCGTGAAGATCAAGGACCTCGCCACCGGCGGCGAGGTCGGCCTCGACGGACACCACCGACCCGCCACGGCCATCGCGGGCACACCGGACGGCCGACTCCTCGCCACCACCGGCATCGACGCTCAGGTGATCCTGTGGGACACCTCGACGTGGCAGGAGGTCGGCCGCCTCACCGGCCACACGTCGTCGGTGTGGCGCGCCGAGATCAGTCCGGACGGTCGCCTGCTGGCCACCGGCGACATCGACGGCACGATCATCCTGTGGGACCTCGACACCCGCTCCCGTTGGGCAACCCTCACCGGCCGGCCAGGCCCCGTGACCGCCCTGGCCTGGAGCCCCGATGGCAAAACCCTGGCATCCGCGGGGGCCGACAGCGC
>DATMCA010000319.1:0-2741 GCA_035559015.1 Umezawaea sp.
GCCAGCCCGAAGCAGTAGATGTCGACCTGGACGTCGTCCGCCAGCTCCGCCAATTGTTCCACCTGAACGGGTGACAGGAACTGGGCTTCGTCGACGATGAGGTAATCGACCCGCTGCCCGAGCGCCCACTGCGCGCGCACCAGCAGCCTCAGGTCGTCGTCCGAGACCTCGACGGCCTCGTGGGCGATCCCGATGCGGCTGGAGATCTGCGGCTTGCCGGAGCGGTCGTGGCGGACGAGCAACAGCCCCCGACGACCCTGCCGGGAGTTGTTGTGGTCGATCTGCAGCGCCAGCGTCGACTTCCCGCAGTCCATCGGCCCGAAGTAGAACTTCAGGTGTCCGACCACGGGCGCGGACCGGCGCGAACCGGCTACCGGGACCGCGGACAGGGCATCGGTGGGGTCTTGGGATGACGGGGGCGCTTCCACGGCGGGTCACCCTAGTGGTTCGACCTCCGACGGTCCGTTCGGCGGGGGAGTCGAGGTCTCGGCCTGGGTCGTCTCCGGCGGGGTCGACGACGCCTCGGTCGTCGTGGGCGCCGGGGGAGTCGTGGTCTCCTGCGGGGCTTCGGTGCTGGTCACGACCTGCGTGGTGGTCTCCGGCGCGCTGGTCTGGCCGCTGAAGGCCTCAGGTGCTCGTGCAGGTGCCTGTGCAGGTGCTTGTGCCACCGGCTTGGCTGCGGGCTCGCCAGACGGCTGGACGGCCGCCTCCGGGTTCACCGCGGGGGCCTCGGACGTGGGCGTGGTGGAGGAGCCGGTCTGGGGCTGGATGACCTGCCCGCCGAACCACATCAGCCCCGCCGCGATGCCCGCGGTCAGGCCCAGCAGCACGAGCGGCGTCCGGTGCAGCAGCGGCGGACGGCCCACCGGGATCGCGGTGGTCGGGTTCTCGCGCGGCACGGGGACCGGCAGCACACCCGTCGCCGGGGCGGAGCCCTCGGTGTCCACGAGGTGCCGGGGTGTCGAGGTCGACGCCTTGCCGCTGCTCACCGCGCGGTGGCGGGGGAGGGAAAGCTCCGGCGCGTGGCGAGCGGGGATCGGGATCGACATCGACCTGTCGTCCAGCGGTGCGAGCGGCCGACGCCTGACCAGCGTGGACTCGGCGGCGCTGTCGGACACCTGCCGCAGCAGCCGGGCCACCTCCGCGGCCTCGGGGCGGTCGGCGGGGTCGCGTTCCAGGAGCCCGTCGATGATCGGCCGCAACCCGCCCGCGTGGGCCGGGGGCTCGGGCTGTTCGGAGACGATCGCGGTGACCGTCGACAGCGGGTCACCCCGGTCGAGCGGCGGCCTGCCCTCGACGGCGGCGTAGAGCGTGGCGCCGAGCGACCACAGGTCCGAGGCGGGGCCCATCGGCAGTCCGCGCGCCCGTTCCGGCGCGATGTAGGAGGGGGCGCCGAACAGCGTGCCGACCATGCGCGACCCGGTGTCGGCGGCGATCCCGAAGTCGGTCAGGTAGGCGTCGTCGCCGTCGTCGAGCAGCACGTTGCCGGGCTTCACGTCGCAGTGCACCACGCCCTGGGCGTGCACCGCGTCCAGCCCGGCGAGCAGCTGCCGCCCCATCGCCGCGGCCTGGCTGGGCCGCATCGGACCGTCGTCGGCCAGCACCGCCGCCAACGACCGTGACCGCACGAGCCGCATCACGAGCCACGGCTTGTCGTCCTCGTAGACCAGGTCGTAAACGGTCACCACGTTCGGGTGACACACCTTCGCCCCGACCTGCGCCTCACGCCGCATCCGGTCCTCGTGGTCCGGGTGGACCTCCTTGATGGCCACCTGTCTGCGCAGGAGGCGGTCCTCGGCCGCCCACACGACACCCATGCCACCCGACCCGATTCGGTCGAGCAGCTTGTACCTGCCTGCGAGCAGATCCGCCTGATCAAGGATCACTGGCAAGAGGTCCCCAGGTTGGGGAGGAGGTAAACCTATCGCGCTCTGTGGGTTCAGTGTGGGCTGAAATGGGGGCGCTTGGGTGGGGGCGTTGAGTGAGCGAAAACCACGCGTTGGAGGGGAAATCGGGTGGCCCGGTGGAGGAGGCGAGGGGTGGGCGGTGGGCGGGGAGCGCGCGAGGCCTTCGCGGTGGGCCAGCTGGGTGGGGACCACGAGGTTGGCCGGGCTGCGAGGTGGCGGTGGCGCCGGGTCGAGGTGCGGGTCGGCATGCGAGGTTGGTCGCTTCCCCGCCTAGTGGGGGAACGTTCGGTGTGGTCGTCGTTGCGCGAGGTCGTCGCGGTAGTGCTGGATCGCCGGCACCACGTCCACGTCGGTCTCCGTTCCCTCCAGCAGGTCGAGGTACCGCACCCGCCGGGCCAGTCCGGTCAGGTCGGCCGCCACGTACACGGCCATCAGCGGGTTGACGAACAGTGAGCTGCCGGCGGTCCGGTCGGTGAAGCGCACGTCGCCGAACCGGCCCCGCAGTGCCGCGGCGATCTGGCCGTGCACGATGCTCGGCCGCAGGGGAGTGGCGGCCTGCGCGTGGTCGACCGCGGCGGTGTACGACCGCGCCTCGGCCGAACCCGGCGGGATCGAGAGCATGCCCAGGTAGGCGTCGTCGTGTTGGAGACCGGCGAGGTTCTCCAGCACGTGCGAGTGGCAGATCCGGTCCACGCCGAACCCGAGCGACACTACCAGCCGCTCGATCCCGTCGATCCCGGCCACGGCGGCCAGGCTGGTCATGTCCTCCTCAGGCGTGCCGAGGTCGTCCTCGTCGCCGCGCAGCAGGATGTCCGTGCCGCCGTCGACCAGCAC
>DATMCA010000320.1:0-2340 GCA_035559015.1 Umezawaea sp.
CCGGCTCCGCCTGGGCGTCGCCGCCGACGACCCGGCCGACCCGGCAGCCGACGCGATCGTCGCCAGCGCCATCGCCTGCCTCGATGTCGCCGGCCAGATCTGGGCCAAGGCCGACGGTGCGCTCGACCTCGCCGAGCTCTACGACCGCGCGGTGCGCGCCGTGGGGCACCCCCGCTGAGCCGTGGCGTCCACGTCGATCGAGGTCGAGGGCCCGCAACTGTGAATGGAGCTGTTCGGCCTCGACCCCACCGAGGTCCGCCTGGCGGGCGCCACCACCGAACCCCACCGGGCCCTCGTCATCGGCACCGCGCTGGGCCCGCGAATCGGCTGACCCCGTCATGGTCCGTGTGGAAGGGGTCGACTACTCCGTGAACGCGCTCATCACCCGCGCCATCGCGTGGGTCACCACATCCTCAGCTGGTCAGTGAGGTCAGGCCGGCGAGCACCTCCGACGCGCTGATCGGATCGAGGTCGCCGAACGTGCGCGGTCCACCGCTGAGGACGACGGAGGTCAGCGTCTGCTGCTCGTTCGCCATGACGTCGCCGGCGGGGATGCCGGGGTCGAGTTCGACCGTGACCGTGCCGCTGGGCGTTGCCAGGCCCACGGAGTACCGCAAACCCCCCTCGCGCGGTGCGTCCAGTTGCCAGCCTCTGCCGGTGAGCCCGAGAACTTTCCCGACCGGCACCGTGACGTTCTGGAACCGCTTGAGTTCCGACGCCGTCCGCTCGTCCTCGGTCAAGGCGTGCACCGGTCTGCCCAACTGCGGGAACGGCTGGAGGATCTCGTAGTCCGCGAACACCTCCGCCCACCCGTCGAGCGAATCGGCCAGGTGCAACGGATGCGCGACCCGCACGACCGCGTCCTCCGCCAGTGCGACCTCGTCGTCCTTCACGTCGGCGAACGTGCCGTCCTCGGCCACCCGGAACGACAACCCGTCCTCGGTGATCCACACCAACCGCCGCACGCAGTGCCGCAGCAGGGGGTGTTCGACGAACAGCGACCGGAACTCCGCCGCTGACCACCGCCGCTCCACCACCATCGCCACCTCGAACCGCCGGAGCTGATCCACCGCGACCGTCCGCACGTCCTTCTTCAACCTCACGAACCGGTCGTGCTCGCGAACCGCCAACTCCTGGTCGTCCTTCGCACCCGGCTTCGGCAGGGCCGCCCGCCGCACCCCGTCCCCGTCCACCACGTACGGCTTGAGTTGTTCGTCGAACCCGACCACGAACGTCCGCGACCCGTAGTCGACCACCAGCGTCGCCGCGTCGTCCAACCCCAGGTCCGGCACCAACCGGTCCGCCAACTGCTCGGCCGACAACCCGCGATCCGCCGCGATGACGGCCAGCACCTCCTGGGCCCGCCCCCGCAACGCGTCGAACCGGGACTTCTCCGCGATCTCGTTGATCCGCACCAGCGCGGCGTCACTGCCGATCGCCGCCAACGCGTCAAGCCCGCTCACCGCCCTGGGATGCGCGCCTTCGCCCGGCCACGCCACGACCAGCGGCGCCAACACCCGCACCGTCTCGTCGTCACCGACCACGCCCTGCGCGGACAGCGCCCACCGGTCCTTCGACGGCATGCCCTCGGCCCGCCACGCCTCGAACACCGCCCACCCGAACCGTGCCAAGGACTCCGGGTCGCACGTCGCCCGCACCACCTCGACGAACCGGCCCACGTCGTCCGCCTTCGCCGTGGTGAGCCGGGCGACCGCGTCGTCCGGCTTCGTCATGGAGAGGGCGGTCAACACGTGGCCGGTGACCGTGGCCGGAAGGGCATACCGCTTGTCCCGCAACAGGATCCGGGGGAGCAGCGCCGGGTTCACCCAGTCGCCGACCGAGGGGGCCCGCGCCGAGAGGTGGTGCTCCGACGGGTCCGCCAGGAGCAGGGCCTCGACCGCACCCGCCACCTGTTCGCCGTACTCCGCCGCCACCCGCCGCACCAGATCGCCGTGCCCGCGCTCCGCGAGCAACCACAACGCCACTTCAGCGGCCCGTCGTGCCTTGCCCGCCTTGCCGAGCGCCGTGGGCAGCAACCCCCGAGCAGCCGCCTCCGGATGCCGCAGGAACCACTCCACGGCGACCGCGTGCACCCTCTTGACGCGCACCAGCCAGTCCGCCATCAGCACCGCGACCTCGCTCGCGGCGAAGGGCAGCAACAACTCCGCGTGCCGCGAGGCGTCCAACTTCGCGATCCGCACCGCGTGTGGCAACACGTCGACCTCGAAGCGGGCGACCAACGCCGTTTCCCAGCCCGAGTAGTCGTCCAGCGCTGGTTCCCACTCGCCGAGACGGGGCCGCAGCAGGTCCTCCGGGGCGTCCACGACCACCGACAGGATG
>DATMCA010000321.1:0-4777 GCA_035559015.1 Umezawaea sp.
GGCCTTGACGTGGTGCGGTCCGCGCTTGCGGCGGACCGCCATCCCGTGCAGGTGCACGGTGTCGGTGGTCCGGGGCAGGGCGGTGCGGCTCACCTCGACGCGCCGCACGCCGAGCGTGCCCGACTCGGCGAACATCAGCCGCTCGACCTCGTCGGCGGTCTCCGGGGCCGCCAGGGCGTGCAGCACGTGTCCCGGTCTGCCCTTCTTCATCACCACGGGGGTGATCCAGCTGTCCAGCGCGCCGGCGTCGAGCAGCCGGGCGAGGAGGTGGCCGAGCACCTCGCCGGTCACGTCGTCGAGGTTGGTCTCCAGCACCACGAGGTCGCGCACGTCCGCGGCCTCCCGGTCGCCGAGCCTGACCACCGCCACGTTGGGCCGGTCCGGGAGCGTCCGCGTGCCCACGCCGTAACCGGTGGCCGCCATCCGCATCGCCGGCGCCGGACCGTAGTCGGCGGCGACCGCGCGCAGCAGCGCCGCGGCGGTCGGCGTCACGGTCTCGCCGAGCAGCGCGGTGCCCACCACTCGGGCGCCCCGCAGCAGCGCCGAGGTCGCCGGGGCCGGGCAGGGCAGCACCCCGTGCGCCGTGCGGACCGTCCCCGTGCCGATCGGCAGCGCCTCGCAGTGGACCGTCCGGACGTCCAGGGCGTGCAGCGCGGCGGCCACTCCAACGATGTCCACCAGGGTGTCGTGGCCGCCGAGTTCGTGCAGGTGCACCAGATCGGGGTCCTCGCCGTGCAGGTGTCCCTCCACCTCGGCGATGGCCCGCAACGCCGCGACCGCGATGTCCGCCACCTCCCGGTCACGCACCCGGCCCGCCATGGCGATCAGCTCGCCCGCCCGGCGGCTCGTGGCGTCGTCGGTCACCGACACGACGGCCCGGCTGCCGGTGAGCCCGTGGGTGAGCACCCGTTCGACCGTCAGCTCCCAACCGGTCAGACCGGTGTCGGACACGGCCGCGCGGATCGCCTCCAGCGGCGCGCCCGCGTCGACCAGCGCGGCCAGCAGCATGTCCCCGGCCAGCCCGGTGAACGGCGAGATGACGCAGACCCGGCTCACGCCGTCCCCCGGCGCGCCACGCGGGACAGCCGGAACGCGGCCATCGCCGCCCCGAACCCGGAGTCGATGTTCACCACGGTGATCCCGGCCGCGCAGGACGCGTGCATCGCCAGCAGAGCGGTGACTCCTTCCAAACCGGCGCCGTACCCGGTGGAGGTGGGCACGGCGACCACCGGGCACGCGACCAGGCCGCCGACCGCGCTCGCCAACGCCCCCTCCATCCCCGCCACGACGATGACGGTGTCCGCGGCGCGCAACCGGTCCTGTTCGGCGAGCAGCCGGTGCAGGCCCGCCACGCCGACGTCGGTGACGGTGGCGACGCCGATCCCCACGGCGGTGGCCACCGCGGCGGCCTCGTTGGCGACGGGCTGGTCGGCGGTGCCCGCGGCGGCCACGACCACGCTGAACCCCGTCGGCGCGGCCGGGCGCCACACGAGCAGCCGGGCTCCGCTGTCGTACTCGCCGTTCGGAACGGCGCGCAGTACGGAGGTCGCCGTGCCCGCGTCCACGCGCGTGACGAGCACGGGGCCGTCGTTGTGCCGCAACAGGGTCCGCACGATCTCAACGACCTGGCCCGGCGTCTTGCCGCTGCCGTAGACCACCTCGGGCAGCCCCTGGCGGGCTTCGCGGTCGACGTCGACCCTGGCGAACCCGAGGTCGACCGCGTCCTGTCCAACCATGCCGGTCCTCCCTAAGCGACGTACGGAATCGTTTGCGGGCCTTCGGGGAGCACGCACAGCCGGGCACCGGGTCCGGCGGCGGCGAGGGCCTCGGCCACGGTGGCGGAGACGTCCGCGGTCTGCCGCAGGTGCGCGGTGGCCAGCTCGGCGTCGCTGAGGTGCGAGGTGTGCACGACCACCCGGCAGTCGTTCTGGATGCGCGCCTGGATCTGCACCTGCCACTGGTCCGGCACGGTGACCGTCCGCGCGGAGATCTCCGCGAGCAGCGCCGCGGGTGAGTCCGCCGAGGCGAGCACCTCGCGGTAGGACCCGTGGTCGGGGAAGCCGTCGCGGCACTCGGCCGCGCAGACGATCACGCCGCCGGGCTTGGCCACCTGGTGGGCGGCCGACATCCCCTTCACCGACTGGTAGAGGTTCTGGTCGAGCGGGTAGCCGGAGTTGGTGGTCACGACCACGTCGAACAGCCGGGGCACCGGCCGCATGGCGACCTCTCGGGCCGTGCGCACCGCCTCGGCGTGCATCGCGAGGATGTCCCCGCCGAACGCGGCGACGACCTCCTTGTCCTGGTTCAGCACCACGTCGAACCCGAAGGTCACACCGGTGGCCTCGGCGATGGCGCGCACGTCGTCGTGCACCGGGTTGCCCTCGACGATCCCCCACGTCGCCCGCGGGTGCCCGATCCGGCGCGCGTCGTGCAGCACGAGCACCGTCTCCAGCGCGGCGAGGCCGGGCGCGACCAGCTTCGGGCCGCCGGAGAACCCGGCGAAGAAGTGCGGTTCGACGAAGCCGGTGGTGATGCGCACGTCCGCGTCGACCCACTCGCTGTTCAGCCACACCGGAACGCCGGCGCCGAACTCGCCCAGCCACGTCAGGCTCCGGCGGTCGCGGGCGTCGTGGTTGACGATCCGCACCGCGTCGACCACCTCGTCGCCGAACATCGCGCGCAGCTCGGCGACGGAGTTGCCGCGGTGGGTGCCGGTCGCGACCAGCACCACGACGTCGGCGAGGTCGACCAGCCCGTCCAGTTCCTCCAGGATCGCCGGGATCATCAGTTCGCGGGGCTGCGGACGGGTGATGTCGCAGGCGGAGATCGCCACGGTCTGACCGCGGCGCACGCGGTCCCGCAGCGGTGGACCGGCGACCGGGGCCCGCAGCGCCCGCCGCAGGACCTCCCGCGGCGGTTCGGTGGCCTCGTGGTGCCGGGGCCTCACGACGGTGGTCACCGCCGGGTCGACGAGCAGGTCCAGGCCGGTCTCGCCGTAGGCGAGCCGCACGGTGTCCATCATCGCTCCCCCAACCCGTAGACGCGGGTGGCCGTGCCGCCGAAGACCTGGTCGCGCTCGGCGGCGGTCAGGCCGTCGGTCACCTGCCGGGCCGACTCGACGACCTCGTCGTAGGACGCGGCGAGCAGGCACACCGGCCAGTCGGTGCCGAACATCAACCGGGACGGGCCGAACTCCTCCAGGACGACGTCGACCCACGGCCGGAGGTCGTCCACCGTCCAGCGCGGCCCCGCCTCGGTCACCAGACCGGACACCTTCGCGACCACGTTGGGCAGGGAGCCGAGTTCCGCCAGCCGGGCCGCCCACGGTTCGAGCACGCGACCCGCGATGTCCGGTTTGGACAGGTGGTCCAGCACGAACGTCAGGTCCGGCAACGCCTTCGCCACGGCCACGACCGCGGGCAACTGGTGGGGGCGGGTCAGCACGTCGTAGACGAGTTCGGCGTCGCGCACCGCGCGCAGCCCGGCGAGCACGTCGGACCGCGTCAGCCACTCCGGGTCGGGCTCGGGCTCCACCAGGTGCCGGACGCCCACCAGCCGGTCGCCACCGGGTCCGCGCCGCAGCCGGTCCAGCTGATCGGCCACGTCGGGCGAGGTGAGGTCGACCCACCCCACGACCCCCGAGACCAGGTCGGAGTTCTCGGCCAGCGCGAGGAACTCCACCGTCTCCTGGACGTCGGGCAGCACCTGGACCAGCACCGTGGCGTCGATGCCCGCGGCGCCGGTCGCCGCACGCAGGTCGGCCTCGCCGAAGTCGCGGTGGATGGGCTCCAGCCCGGCGAGCCAGTCCTGCGGCCGGGCGGCGAGGTCCCACAGGTGGTGGTGGGCGTCGACCCGGCGCACCGCGCTCACGCCCGCCCGCCGGGGCGGTCGACGCCCGGCGCCGCGGGCACCACCGGACCGGGGTCGTCAACTCGCAGCAGTCGCATTCCGCTCCTCATTCGGGTCGAAGGTGTCCTGGTCGTTCGAAGATCCGCGCGGAGGCCTGGCGCTCCAGGCGGTTCGGTCCTCCGGCTCCGCCGCGGCGCACGAGCCAGGCCTCGGTGATGTGGGTGGACATCGCCTCCGCGGCACCGATCGGGTCACCGGCCGCGATCCGCTCGCAGACGCGGCGGTGCCCCAGGTTGGAGGCCGCGCACAGGTCCCGGTCGGTCCGGCCCGTGTACCGCGCCGTGGACCCGACCTGGCTCTCCAGCGCGCGCACCACGCCCCTGGCGATGCGGTTGCCGGACGCCCGCATGATCCGGTCGTGGAACAGCCGGTCCTGCTCGCGGTAGGCGATCGGGTCCTCCACCAACCGGTCCATGAGGTCCACGAGGGCGCGCAGCGCGTCGACGGTGTCCCGGTCCGCGGTCCGGGCGGCGACGAAGGCCATGTCGGCTTCGAGCAGCCGCCGGGTGACCACCACGTCGTCCAGGACGCCCGCGGTCTCGTCCGCGGCGACGACGGCCCCGAGCACCACCTCGTCGAGCGTGTTCCACATCGTCTCCGGGGTGACCAGCGTGCCCGCGCCCTGGCGCACCTGGACCATCCCCTTCTCCTGGAGGACCTTCACCGCCTCGCGGACGACCGTCCGGCTCACCGAGAAGGCCTCGCACAGCGCGGGTTCCGGCGGCAGCGACGTCCCGACGGGGTGGTCGCCGCGGACGATGCGCCCCACGAGTTCGGCGGTGACCGCGCCGGCCAGGTTCGCGGGCCTGCGGGCCCAGGTCGGGGCGGCGGGCCCGAGCAGGTCGCGGTCTGGTGCGTTCATCGATCC
>DATMCA010000322.1:0-2005 GCA_035559015.1 Umezawaea sp.
GCAAGTCACCGAGTGAAGAACGGACCGGCACTCGCCGGCCGCGGCGCCGAAGCCGTCAAGAACGCCATCATAGAGGCGGTTGCATCGTTGCCGGAGAAGCTACGACGGACTCTGACCCGAATCCGCGAGTAAGCGATGAGTCGATCTTCGAGTTGGCGTGGAGATCGTCTTCAGGGTGAATTCCGGGTATGCGCAGGCCGAGAGCCCGAGTGTCGCCTCGGGTGGCGGGTCTCCGTGGTGTCGGGGCCGTGATGGCCTGGTCAGGGCGTTGCGGGTAGGGCGCGGATGCGGGCGAGGACCTCGTTGAGCAGGTCGTGGCCGGGTGGTAGGCGCAGGGTGAGCTCGCCGCTGTGACGAACCAGCCGGGCCGGTACCCGGATCAGCCGGTGTCGCAGGGTGGCGATCATGGCTTGACCGCCGCGGATGCCGTGGCCGAACAGCCGGGCGCCCGAGCGGGTCGCGGTGAGCTGGTGCAGCCAGCCGGCGATGCTGGCCGCGAGCAGCGCACCCCACATCCACCCGCGGTTGACCTCGGGATACCCGGAGGGCAGGTGGCGCAGGGCGGCACCGTGCTTGGCGTCGCGGAACATGTTCTCGATCGAGGTCCGGTGCCGGTACCAGTGCTCGACCGCGGCCGCCCGTTCCGGGGTCGTGACGTCGAGGTTGGTGACCACGAACGAGTAGCCGTAGACGGCGTCCGCGGCGGCCAGCTCGTCGAGCGGTAGTGCCCGCTGATCGGGGTGCAGGGTGCGGCGGCGTCGGGCGCGCGGGTCGGCGGAGACCTGCCCGGCTGACACGTCGAGGCGGACCCGGCGGATCAGCAGCCGGGTCGCCGCCGGCCACCAGTCCGGGCAGTACTCGGCCACCGCGACCTGCGCGTTGGTCATGTCGATCGCGTCGGTCCAGTCGGTCTCGGCGACGCCGTCGAGGATCCGCCACAGCGGCGCGATCCGCTTGGCGCCGATAGCGAACTCGACCTCGGCGAACAGCGCGGCGCGGGCCAGTTCGCCGGCGAAGTACCCGGCGTCGGCGCGCAGCCGGATCCGCCCGGCCCGGGCCGGGGCGGGCAGCGCGGCCAGCGCGCGGCGCAGCAGCTCGGGCGCATGCGGGCGAGGATCCTCGTTGCCGGCCATCAGGTCCGCAGCCAGCACGGTCGAGGTCTCAGCCCAGGTGCCCACGTGCGGGCGCCCGACCCGTTGTCCTTGGTGGTTGAACGCCACCCCGCGCTTGTGGCGTCCGTAGACCTCGACGTCGGTGGTGTCCAGGTCGATCGTGACCTGCTCGCACAGCGCCGTGGCCCGCTGCGCGGGCAGCAGCGCGAGCATCGCTGTGTGCACGTCACCGACCGCGGTCTCCACCGCCCGCCACTGGCCGTCGGACAACCGCCGGGCCAGCCCGGCCGCGGTCGTCGAGCTCAACCCGGGCACCGCAGCGAGCACCTGCCCGGCCGCATCGGCGCGGTAGCGGTCCAGCCCGACCAGGAAGCCCTCCCCGACCAGCTGCGCGCACGCCAGCCCAACCAGCACCTGCCCAGCCGTGAACCCCCGATCCCGGGACTTGATCGGCCCGATCGCCGCATCCAGCAGCCGGATCATCGCGAGCCGGTCGACCAGCTCGGTCACCGCCGCCATCCCCGAGTACTGGGTCAGCGACGGATCCGGCGCGCCGACCCGCACCCGCCGCCGCAACCGGTGGATCTCACGTACTCTGCCCACCCGATGGGTGCCCTTCCACCTGTGATGATCAAGCCCTGGTAAGCAGGATCATCGCAGGTCAGCAGGGCACCTATCGTCATCTCACGCCCCGTGCCGCACCGCTACTCGCGGATTCGGGTCAGACCGCGCCTGAGCACCGACCTGCGCGCAAGCCCGGCGCGGTCACCAACGGCGCCCCGATGGTTATCCACAGATCGTCGGTAACCCGCGAGGTTGTCCACAGCCGGGGATGCAGTACTCGCCGTCACCCCCAGCGGTGCGGAAGATCAGGGAGATGCGGGGACAAGCCT
>DATMCA010000323.1:0-3250 GCA_035559015.1 Umezawaea sp.
GGTTCACCACCTCCGGCCGCGAGTCCCGCGCCGCCACCACAGCCAACAGGCAGGACTCCGTGCCACCGGAGGTCACCGAACCGACCGTCGCCTCCGACCCGCCCAGCAGCCGGGCCGCCGTCGCCACGACGTCGTTCTCCAACCGCAGCAGGCTGGGGAACGCGGTCGGGTCCAACCCGTTGACCGACGACGCGATCGCGTGCGCCTTCGCCGCCAGCTCGTCCAATCCGGGCACCGCGCTGTCGTACACGTACGCCAACGTCCGCCCGCCGTGCGTCGGCAGGTCTCCCGCTCGCAACGCGCGCAACTCGTCCAGCACCTCGTCGCTCACGCGGACTCCTCACGCTTCAGCAGCGGCAGCGCCACCAACGCCAACACGGCCGGAATGGCCGTGAACCCGATCAGCGCAGCCAACACCGCCCCGGAGGACTGCACAACCGCACCGTCCGAACTGGCTTCGTAACCACCGACCGCGAGCACCAGCCCGTACACACCGGGGCCCAACGCCAACCCGAACGTCTCCCCCGCCGTCCACACACCCGAGAAGAGCCCCGCACGCGTGCTGCCACTGGCCTTTTCGGACGCCGTGATCACGTCGGGGAGCATCGCCATCGGGAACACCTGCATCCCGGCGTAACCAACGCCCACGAAGGCCATCACCGCCACCACCACGCCGGCCGGCAGCACTCGGGACG
Source organism: Umezawaea sp. (assembly GCA_035559015.1). GTDB lineage: Bacteria > Actinomycetota > Actinomycetes > Mycobacteriales > Pseudonocardiaceae > Umezawaea. The sequence continues at coordinate 696 of DATMCA010000323.1, forward strand.
CCCCCAGGACCACCACCGCGGCAGCGAAGAGCACCGAGGCCAGAACAAGCCCGATCCGCTTGCCGTACCTCCGCCCCACCCGCTGCCAAAGGGGCATCACCAGCAGCGCAGGCCCCACGAACCCCGCGAACAGGAAGGTCTGGTACTTCGAGTCACCCAGCACCAACCGCGCGAAGTAGTCAACCCCCGCCAACATCGTCCCAAGCCCCACCGCCTGCACCACGAACACCGTGAGGAGCAAACGAAACGGCTTGCTACCCCGAACAACCGCCCAAAGCTCCCCCGGCCCAGCCGCCACGGTCACCCGCCGCGAACCCGCCGCCCCAGCCGTACCGAAATAAGTGACAAGCGTGCCAATCACGATCAAGCCACCCACAGCAACACCCATCACCGGATAGCCTGTGGCATCCCGAACCGCCGGCGCTCCAGCACCACTGACAAGGATCGCCAGCGCAAGAACCGCCATCCGCCAAGCCATGAGCCGCGTGCGCTCGTCGTAGTCCTCGGTGATCTCGGCAAGCATCGCCACGTACGGCACCTGGAAGAAGGCGTAGGCCGTGGCGCACAAGAGGAAAACGACCGCAACGTAAGCAGCCGAGCCACCCGCGAAAAGAGCCGCGAACAGCACCGCCACCGCCAGCCCACCAACAAGCAGAAAGGGCCGCCGCGCACCCGCCCGATCACTGATACGACCGGCAACAGGGTTGAACACCACGTCCCAAGCCTTGGGCAACAGAACCAGGAGCCCAGCCACAGCAGCAGGAACAGCAAGGCTGTCAGTCAGATACGGCAGCAGGAGCAACCCAGGAACAGTGCCGAACGCACCGGTCACGAACGACCCCATCGCATACCCCGCGCGCACACGGGCGGTGACCTGCTGCATAAGCAGGGGATCGTAAGCCAGACCCGCCGGAATGAACACGACAAGCCCGAAGGATCCAGGGGTTGGGACTGACGTCCCGGCACTTCAACACCAAAACCCACACCCACACCAGGTAGCCCAACCACCCACCACCCAGACAACGAACTCCAAGCACCCAACCAAGGTGGGACAAGGCCTTCCCTAGAGCGTGGCCGATTTTACTTGGGGGATTTGCCCCTTAAAATTGCAGATCGGGCAGGGCTTTCGGGCACTGCCTTTTCGCCCGATCAAGGGGCAAATCCAGGGGCCCCAAGTCAAATCGGACACATCTCAACAAAAGCCCCACAGCCCCCCAATTCCCGACTCCAAACAGGGACCCCAGGGGGCCAGGCACCCCACCAAGGACACCTGGCCCCCTCGAACTCAACTCTGATAAGGCGCAGCCGCAGCCTTGGCCGCAACCACGAAAGCCCCCTTGTTCTTCGGCCAGAACGTACTACTCACACACGAATAAGCCGGAAAAAACCCACCACAGGTCCCACTCGACGCCCCAACCTCAAACGTCACACTGGCCACCCCCAACACCCCATACGTGAAGTCATCGGTGGTACCACTGGTGTCATACCCAACGGTCTCCTCATTGGTCCCCACCAGATACCCGTTGAAAGCGGCCATCTTCTTCCCGAACGCCCTCATCTGAGCATCGTTGGGAGCCTTCGCAGGACTCCACCCCCACGGGATGATGATGTCGTTCCCATAGCTGTGCAGGGTGATCATCGTCCCCCGAGCCGTAACCGGAGCAGGCGCCGTATCAGCGGACCCCCTCTGATCCGGGTAGATCGACGTGAACAGGTTCTCCAACGCCTGCGTCTCCGGCTCCGACTTCGCCGACGCCCCCTGGTACGTCTCGGCGCACGGCGAATTCGAGTCCCCGCCCCACTTGAACGACGAGTTCCGGTTCAGGTCGATGCCGATCGACGTCCCGCTGCACCCGCGCAGGTTGTTCGCGTTCTTCCGCTGCAACCGAGGACTGTTCCCCCCGGCCGCGACGAGGTCCACCCCGTCCGGATTGGCCACCGGCACGACCCACACCTCGGTCGTGTCCAAAATGGACGTGGCATCCGCGTCGGTCCCGTACCCGTCCACCAGGTAGTCGATCCACCGGTACGCCAACTCCCCCGTGGACAACTCCCGAGCGTGGATCTGCGCGATGATCGAGAACCGGGGCTTGGTCGAGTTCGGCGTCCGAGCGCAGTCACCGGCCTGCTTCTTGGTGATGCAGATGGCCTTGATGTCGTGCCCGGTGCTCAACCCGCGCGTCTTGCGCCACGAGTCGCCGATGTCGTACTGGGTGGTCAGGTCCGGGTGGGCGGCGACCACGGCGTTCAGGTGGGCCTCTTGCTCGGCGGCCGTCTTGTACCCGCCGTAGAACGACGCCGTGCCGACGTCGGCCTTGCCGGGGGCGATCGGCTTGTACACGGTGTCGAAGCGGGTGGGCGAGTACCCGGCACGGCGCAGGCGGGACGCCTCCGCGGCGTCACCGACCACCAGGACGGCGTCGGCGTCGCGCTCGGTGACGTCGAAACCGGCCTGGTCCAACTCGTGCATCTGGGCGGCGGACGTGACCGGCACCCGCCAGACGTAGGGAACGCCGTCCGGAGCGGCCGAAGCCGTTGTCGGGACGAGCAGGGCA
>DATMCA010000324.1:0-2074 GCA_035559015.1 Umezawaea sp.
GACGATGTCGTAGCGCCAGTGCGAGACGGGGATCCCGAGGTATGCGACGTCGAACGCGAAGACGCTGCCAGGGTCGGCATCGGTCACCGTGCACGTGGTGGTCCATCGGCGCAGGCCGTTGCGGTTGGTGCCCTTGAACACCGCGCCCGGCGCCACCTTGTCGCCCTTGTGCCACTTCATCGCCTCGTTCTCCTCGGCCAGTGAGGCGAGCGTAGGCAGGTCGGTGATGAGGTCGTACACAGCGGCGGGTTCGGCGTCGATGGTGACCTCCGCCTTGGCGGAGGCCGGTCCGCGATCAGTCATTCGGCGATCGTAACCATGACCGAGGAACAGGTGCGGAGTTTGCGTCGTTGCCTCACATATGACCGACAAACCCATTCATCTGCCCTCGGCAACGCACCCGATCACCGTCACGCCCACCGGCAAGCACGTGACGGTCACGGTGAACGGCGTGGTCGTGGCCGACACCGACAATTCGTTGACGCTGCAGGAGGCCAGCTATCCCGCCGTGCAGTACATCCCCATGCAGGACGTCGCGCAGAATGTGCTGAAGCCGAGCAGCACCACCACGTACTGCCCGTTCAAGGGCGACGCCAGCTACTACAGCGTCGAGCCGACCGCGTCCGGCGGCGTCGTCGAGGACGTCATATGGACCTACGAGCAGCCCTATCCGGCGGTGGCCGACATCGCGGGCCATGTCGCGTTCTACCCGGACAAGGCCGAGGTCGTCGTCGGCTCCTAGGTCTGGCATAGCCACGCCCACCCGCTTGTCGGTGTTCGAATGTATGTTCGAGTCATGTCAGGGGTTGCGGTGCGGCAGGCGATGGCGAACCTGTGCGCCGCCTACGACGCCCTGGATGCCTGCGACGTCGATTCGTTGACCGCCTCGGAGGTGGTGTCGATGATCGACGACTACCAGAGGCTGGCATGCCGGATGCCAACCCAGTGGCATCGGCTGTTGACCCGGCTGCAGGCCGAGACGACACCCGCCCAGATGGGCGCCAAATCCTGGAACGAAGTCCTGCGGATCCGCTGGCGGCTGTCGACGGCCGAGGCGTCGCGGCGACTGCACGAGGCCGCCGACCTCGCCGCCCGCACCAGCCTGGTCGGTCAGCCGTTGGCCCCGATGCTGCCCGCGGTGGCCGCCGCGCAGTCAGCCGGAGTGATCACCGGCGAGCACGTCACCGCGATCCGCGACGCCATCAAGCACCTACCGCCCTGGGTCGACACCACCACCCGGGCGCAGGTCGAGGTGGACCTGGTGCGCGTCGCCGCCGGTGTGGGACCCAAAGAGCTGCGCGAGACCGCCGCCCTGCGGTTGTTCCTGCTGGATCAGGACGGCCCCGAACCCGACGACGCCGAACGCGCCCGCAAACGCCACTTCACCACCACCGCCCAGGGCCGCGACGCGATGACCGCGGCCAGCGCGAACTTCACCCCCGAAGCGTGGGCGGTGTGGGAAGTGATCTTCGCCAAATACGCTGCACCCGGGATGTGCAACCCCGCCGACGCCGAGCCGTGCACCTCGGGCACCCCGACCCAGGCCCAGATCGACAACGACGACCGCACCCTGGCCCAACGCCAGCACGACGCCATGCTCGTGGTCGGCCGCATCGCGTTGATGAGCGGTGAACTCGGCCACCTCAACGGGCTGCCGGTCAGCGTCATCATCCGCACCACCCTGCAAGACCTGGAAAGCCGCGCCGGCATCGGTGTCACCGGCGGAGGCACCAAGATCCCGATCGCCGACGTCATCACCATGGCTGCGCACGCCCACCACCACCTCGCCGTGTTCGACAAGGCCACCGGGCACGCGCTGGCGCTCTACCGCACCAAACGGGTGGCCTCAGCCGCCCAGCGGATCATGCTGATCGCCCGCGACGGCGGCTGCACCAAACCCTGCTGCACCGTAGGCGCCTACGGCTGCCACGCCCACCACGCCTCGAAGGACTGGCGCCACGGCGGTAACACCAACGTCGACGACCTGACCCTGGCCTGCGGCACCGACAACCGCGCCGTCGATGACAGCGGCTGGCAGACCACCATCAACACCCGCGGCGAATGCGAATGGACA
>DATMCA010000325.1:0-3268 GCA_035559015.1 Umezawaea sp.
ACGGCCACCCGGCCGCGGTCGAGCACCACGGGTTGGAGGTAGACGCGGCCGTCGGACACCGACGCGGTGAACGACTTGCCCTCCTCCTTGGCCGTGGCGAGCTGCTCGGGCGTCGACTTCACGAACCCGAGCACCTGCCCGCTCGGCAGGTGCACCGCGATCCGGCCCGCACCGCCGTACTGCGTGCTGGCGAGAGCCTGCTCGATCGCCCTCGGTTCGTTGGTGATGACCAGGACGGGCGTGAGGGCGACGGCCTGGCGTTCGGCTTCGGCGAGTGCGCGGTCCTCGGCGAGCTGCGCCACCACCAGCGCCAGAGGAATGAGGAACGCCAACGCGATCATGGACGTGACCGCGAGGGCGACGAGCGCGAGCGAACGCCTCACCCAGCGGCCGTCAACTTGAAGCCGACACCGCGCACGGTGTGCAGGTAGCGAGGTGCGGCGGCGCGTTCACCGAGCTTGCGCCGCAGCCACGACAGGTGGACATCCAGCGTCTGGTCGTCCTGGTTGCCCGGCATGTTCCACAGGTTCGACAGCAGCTCGGCGCGCGGCACGACCTTGCCCTCGCGGGCGGCCAGGTACGCGAGCAGGTCGAACTCCTTGCGCGTCAACGCGAGCGTCCGCGACCCCAGCGACGCCTCGCGCCGTTCCAGGTCCACCACCAGCTCACCGACCCGCAGCGGCTCGTGCGCGTCGTCCCGCCGCGCCCGCCGCAGCACGGCGGCCAGCCGGGCCGCGAGGTGGTCGCTGGAGAACGGCTTGACCAGGTAGTCGTCGGCGCCCGCGTTGAGCAGGCGCACGATCTCCGTCTCGTCGTCACGCGCGGTCGCCACGATCACCGGCACGTCGCACACGCCGCGCATCATGCGCAGCGCGTCGCTGCCGTCCATGTCCGGCAGGCCGAGGTCCAGCACGACCACGTCGAACGTCCCCGACGTGATCTCCCGCAACGCGTCCAGCGCGGTCCCCACCGGGGTCACCGCGTTGCCGAGCGCGGTGAGGGCCCTGGTCACGGCCGACCGCACCACCGGATCGTCCTCCACGAGCAGCACCGAAGGCATGGGAGGAAGGTACTGGCAGGATGCCACCCGTGGCACATGGCATCCGGTACATCGCGGCTTGGCTGGCATCGACGGCCGTGGCCGTGGCGCTGTCCTGGCTCGGCGTCCGCTCCGTGCTCGACGCCGGCGTCCAGCAGAGACCGCAGGTGGTCACCGGCCAAACCCTCGTGGCCAGCAGCGCGACCCCCTCGGCCACCACCACGACCACCACCCCCCGCCCCAGCGCCTCAACCCCACCCTCGGCCCCCTCGTCCGCCTCCTCCTCGGTCACGTCGTCCTCGTCCACGTCGGTTTCGCCGCCCGCGCGGCTGGCGTCCACCGAGGGCAGCTGGACGGAGGAGAACGGCAAGCAGGTCTACATCCGCAGCTTCCAGCTCGACGGCGGCGAGGTCGCCGTCCGCTTCGGCGCGGACTCGGTCCAGACGATCTCGGCGACGCCCCGGCAGGGGTTCGCGGTGTCCGTGCAACAACCCGCGGGGACCTCGCTGGTCGTGGAGTTCCAGAGTTCCGCGGAGAAGTCGAAACTCGAAGCGAACTGGACCGACGGCCCGCGCTGGAAGATCACCGAGGCGGGCTGAGCCCTTCCCGCTCGCGCCACCGCGAGTCACACGTGGCGCAGGTCGGCCAACACCACTCGCTCTTCGTCCCCCGGCCGCGCGGAACGGTGATCTCGATGCCGCACAGCGTCGCGCCTTCGTCGGTCATGGCCAACTCGTCCGGGATCGCGTGCCTGCCACCAACGGCCGGGAACCAGCGGAACGGTCGGACGCCCATCACCGACCCACCTCCCCTGGCGTGACGGTGAGCCTCGCCGCGCGCTGCTCGCACAGGACGCCGATCTCGTGCGCTATCCCGGCCAGCTCGCCCAACCGTTGAGCGGCCAGCACTCGGTTGGGCTGGTGACCGAGCAGGCCGGTGAACGCGAACGACAACCTGCTCAGGCACTCACGAACGTCGTCCAAGTCGTGGACACCGTCGAAGCGGTTCACCTCGCTACCTCCTACTCCGAACGTACTAGTCGAATATCTCACATCAATATTCCTTGCGAGGTATTCCAGACGGGTGAAACGCTCGCTCTACCGGTGTGAAGCCCATCTACGCAGAGTTCGTCGATCATGGGAGCGTGATGACAGCCCAACCCGCCCCGATCCGCCGCCGCAAACTCGCGATCCGACTGGCCGAGCTGCGCAAGGCGATACCGAAGTCGCAGGTGGAGACCGCGTCGTGGACCGGACTGTCCCAGTCGACCATCTCGAAGATCGAGAACGCCGCACAGCCCATCGAGGTGAAGCACGTCCGACTGCTGGCCCAGTGCTACGGCGTGAACTCACCCGAGGTCGACCAGTTGCTCAGGATGGCGGCCGAGTCCGACGACCGCGGGCTCCTGGTGGACCACTCCGACACGGTCCCCGACTTCGCACGGGACTACTTCGAACTGGAGGCGTACGCCGAGGAACTGCGCGTGCACGAACCCGGCTGGGTGTTCGGCCTGTTCCAGACCCCCGCGTACATCCGCGCGGTGCACCTCGACGCGAACCCGGATGCGAGCGAAGAGGTCCTACAGCGTTTCGTGGCACTTCGCATCGCCCGGCAGGAGCGACTCAGGGCGGCACGTCCCTTGACCCTGCGAGTCGTCCTCGACGAGGGTGTTCTCCACCGTGCGATCGGCGGACCATCGGTGATGGCGGAGCAATTGGCGCATCTGTCGGAGGTGACCGAACTGCCGAGTGTGACGCTCCAGGTCGTTCCCTTCGCAGCCGGCTCGCACAGCGCACTCGGTGCGGGCTTCACCGTGCTGCGATTCGAGGACACGCCAACCATGGACGTCGTCTACGTGGAGAACTTGAGAACTGCCTCCTACCTGGAGAAGCCCAGCGATCTCGAGTACTACGCGCAGGTCTTCCAGGAGATCACCCGCACCGCGCTCGGACCGGACGACTCCCGTGCGCTGCTGGATACCCTCAGACGCACACTCTGGGAACAACCCGAAGGGACACAGGCATGAGTTCGCTCGACCTCAGCCGCGCCACCTGGCGCAAGAGCAGCCGTTCAGGCGGCAACGGCGGACAGTGCGTCGAGCTGGCCCTCCGCGGCCGAGCGGTTCGCGACTCGAAGGACCCGGCAGGTGTTCCGCTCGTGTTCGACCGGAGCGCCGCCGAGCGGTTCCTGACAGCGGTGAAGGCCGGCCGTTTCGACGGCTGACCGGGT
>DATMCA010000326.1:0-3087 GCA_035559015.1 Umezawaea sp.
CCAAATCGGCGAACCAATTCATTGACGCAAAGCACACACATTCGTAATATCCGTTTCACGAGTCTGGACGGCGTTCATATCCATGAAATAGCACTGGGACAAACAACTCGGGAATGAGTTGTCCAGACCTCTGCGACGACCAGGAAAGGCACACCGCCATGCGGTTGACGAGATGTGCGCTCGTTTTGTCGACGATGAGCGCAGTGGTGATCGCGGTACCCACCGCGAACGCGTCGGGGGGCGACCTCGGCAGGCAGGTGCTGCCCGCGGGTGACGGCTGGGCGGCCGGCGGCACCGGCACCACGGGCGGCTCGGCGGCGACGGCGGAGCACGTGCACACCGTCCGGTCCAGGGCCGAGCTCGCCGCCGCGCTGGCCGACACCGCGCCGAAGATCGTCTACGTCGCCGGTGTCGTGGACGCCAACACCGACGACGCCGGGAACCCCCTGCGCTGCGAGGACTTCGCGGTCGACGGCTACACGCGGGACGCCTACCTGGCGGCCTACGACCCCGCCGTCTGGGGCCGCGACCAGGACCCGTCCGGGCCGCTGGAGGACGCCCGCGCCGCGTCGGCGGCCAAGCAGGGCGCCACGATCGGGCTGCCCGTCACCTCGAACACCACCGTCGTCGGCCTCGGCCGGGGAGCCGGGATCACCGGCGGCAGCCTGCGGATCCACGGCGCGGACAACGTGATCGTCCGCAACCTGACGTTCCGCGACACCGCCGACTGCTTCCCGAGGTGGGACCCGAACGACAACTCCCCCGGTCAGGCCCCCGGCAACTGGAACTCGCTGTACGACTCGGTGTCGTTGCAGCGGGCCACGCACGTGTGGGTCGACGGGAACACGTTCACCGACCAGCCGAACCCGGACAGCGCCGCGCCGGTCCACTTCGGCCGGCCGTACCAGGTGCACGACGGCCAGCTCGACATCACCACCGGCTCCGACCTGGTCACCGCCTCGCGCAACGTCTTCGCCGACCACTCCAAGACGATGCTGATCGGCTCGTCCAACACCTCGACCACCGACCCCGGCAAGCTGCGCGTGTCGGTGCACCACAACGTCTTCCGCGACGTCGGGGAACGCGCGCCCAGGGTGCGGTTCGGCCAGGTCCACGTCTACAACAACCTCTACGAGCCGCGCGACCACCACGTCTACAGCTGGGGCGTCGGCGTGAACTCCGCGATCTACGCCCAGGACAACTACTTCCGGTTCCGCGACGGCGCCAAGCCCGAGCAGGCCGTGTACAACTGGGGCGGCACCGCGATGACCGAGCGCGGCACCCTCGTCGACGGCAGGCCGACCAGCCTGCTGGCCGCGTTCAACACCGCGAACCCGACCACCCCGCTGGGCACCGACGCGGGCTGGACCCCGACGCTGAACCGGGGTCTGGAGCCCGCGCACCGGATCGCCCACCTGCGGGCCGGGGCCCAGCCGCCCGGTGTCGCGGTCCACGGCGTGGGCACGTTCGCGACCGTGCAGTCGGCGATCGACGCGGCCCCCGCCGGGGCGGTGATCACGCTCCAGCCGGGCGTCTACCACGAGGTGATCACCGTGCCCGCGAGCAAGACCGGGCTCGTGCTGCGCGGCTCCACCGGCCGGGCCTCCGACGTCGTCGTCGACTACGACAACGCCAGCGGCACCAAGAAACCCGACGGCAGCACGTACGGCACGACCGGCAGCGCCACGGCGACCTTGGCGGCGAACGACTTCACCGCTCGCGACCTGACGTTCCGCAACTCCTTCGACCGCGCGAAGCACCCGGAGATCACCGCCACGCAGGCCGTCGCGGTGAAGGCCACCGGCGACCGGATGCTGTTCGACCGCGTGACCTTCCTGGGCCACCAGGACACCCTTTACGCCGACTCCCCCGCCGTCGGCACGCGGGCCAGGCAGTACTACCGGAACTGCTCGATCAGCGGCGACGTGGACTTCCTGTTCGGCCGGGCGACCGCCGTCTTCGACCGGGCCACCATCACGGCGCTGGACCGGGGCGGCGACCCGAACGGCTACCTCACCGCGGCCAGCACCCGCCGCGACAACCCGTTCGGCTTCCTGATCATCAACAGCACCGTCGTGAGCGGCGCCAAGGCCCGCACCTACTACCTGGGCAGGCCGTGGCACCCCGGCGGTGACGTCGACGCCATCGCTCAGGTCGTCGTGCGCGACACCGTGCTGCCCGCCGCGGTGAAGACCGCGCCGTGGACCGACATGTCCGGCTTCTCCTGGCGGGACGCCAGGTTCGCCGAGTACCGCAACACCGGGCCTGGCGCGGGCACCGGCACCGACCGGCCGCAGCTGTCGGCCACCGACGCGGCCCGCTACACCGTGCGGGCGTACCTGGCCGGGACCGACGGGTGGAACCCCTCGTGACGGCACTGGCGACACCGCCTCGCCGCCGCAAGCGGCGGGAGTGGGCGCCCTACGCCCTGATCCTGCCGACCGTGGCCGTGCTGGCCGCGTTCCTGGTCTACCCGATCGGCAGCGTCCTCTACTACAGCCTCCGCCGCTACAACGTGACGCAGCCGTGGAAGAACGGCTTCGCCGGGCTGGACAACTTCGGCCGGATGCTGACCGACGACCCACTGTTCTGGCAGAGCCTGCTGTTCAGCGCCAAGTGGGTCGTCGTCCAGGTCGGGCTGCAACTCCTGCTCGGCCTGGCGCTGGCGCTGATCGTCAACGAGACGTTCGTCGGCCGGGCGGTGGCGCGGTCGCTGGTGTTCTCGCCGTGGGCCGTGTCGGGCGTGCTGACGACCGGCATCTGGATCCTGCTGTACAACCCGTCGACCGGGGTGTTCCAGGAGCTGGCGAACCTCGGCCTCGGCGACCACGGCACGTCCGTGCTCGGCAACCCCGGCACGGTGTTCCCGGCGACGGTGGTGGCCGAGCTGTGGCGGGGTGTGCCGTTCTTCGCCATCCTGCTGCTCGCCGACCTCCAGACGATCCCGAAGGACCTGTACGAGGCCGCGTCGGTGGACGGCGCGAACCGCTGGCGGCGCTTCCTCAGCGTCACCCTCCCCCACCTGCGCGACGCGATCGTGCTGTCCACGCTGCTGCGCGCGGTGTGGGAGTTCAACAACGTCGACCT
>DATMCA010000327.1:0-2176 GCA_035559015.1 Umezawaea sp.
AACGCGCTGGGCATGATGCCCGCCGAGGCGGCCGGACCGCTCGGCGTCGAGGGCTCGGGCGTGGTCGTCGAGACCGGCCCGGACGTCACCGACCTGAAGCCGGGAGACCGGGTCTTCGGCATTTTCCACGCCTACGGCACCACAGCCGTGGTGGATCGGCGGCTGGTGGCGCCGATGCCCGAGCGCTGGTCGTTCGAGGAGGCCGCGGCGGTGCCCGCCGTGTTCCTCACCGCCTACTACGGCCTGGTCGACGTCGCCGACCTGCGCGCGGGCGAGTCGGTCCTGGTGCACGCCGCCGCGGGTGGCGTCGGCATGGCCGCCGTCCAGCTCGCCCGGCACCTCGGGGCCGAGGTCTACGGCACGGCGAGCCCGACCAAGTGGACCGCCACCGGCCTGGCCGAGGCGCGCCTGGCGTCGTCGCGGACCCTGGACTTCGAGCCCCGGTTCCTGGAGGCCACCGACGGGCGCGGCGTGGACGTCGTGCTCAACGCGCTGGCCGGGGACTTCGTGGACGCCTCGCTGCGGCTGCTGCCGCGCGGCGGCCGGTTCGTCGAGCTGGGCATGACCGACGTCCGCGACGCCACCGAGGTCGCCGAGACCCATCCCGGCGTCCGGTACCGCGGGTTCGGGCTCAGCGAGGCCGGGCCCGAGCGGACCCAGGAGATGCTGCGCGAGCTGCTCGCGCTGTTCGAGTCGGGCGCGCTTCGGCCGTTGCCGCTGCGGACCTGGGACATCACCCGCCTGCCCGACGCGCTGCGGCACATCGGCCAGGCCAAGCACGTCGGCAAGGTGGCCGTCCGGCTGCCGCGGCCGTGGGACCCCGAGGGCACGGTGCTCGTCACGGGCGCCACCGGAGCCCTCGCCGGGCAGGTCGCCCGGCACCTGGTCGCCGACCGCGGCGTGCGGCACCTGCTGCTGCTCTCGCGCACCGCCTCCGCCGCGACCGACCTGAAGGACGACTTGGTCGCGCTGGGTGCGGCCGTCGTGCTCGCGGACTGCGACGTGGCCGACCGCGACGCCTTGGCCCGCGTGCTGGCCGCCGTCGAACGCCCGCTGACCGCCGTGGTGCACACCGCCGCCGTCCTGGACGACGGCCTGGTCGCCGACCTCACCCCGGAACGCCTGGACGTCGCCCTGCGGGCGAAGGCCGACGGTGCCCGGCACCTGCACGACCTCACCGCGCACCTGGACCTGGCCGCGTTCGTGCTGTTCTCCTCCGGGGCGTCGGTGTTCGGCAGCCCCGGCCAGGCCAACTACGCGGCGGCCAACGCGTTCCTCGACGGCCTCGCCCAGCACCGCCGAGCCCGCGGCCTGCCCGCCCGCTCGATCGCCTGGGGGCTGTGGCGCGACAGCGGGGCGGCCTCCGGTGCCGACCGGATGCACCGCTCCGGCGTCGGAGCCCTGTCCACGGCCGACGGCCTCGCCCTGTTCGACGCGGGCGACACCTTCGACGAGGCGCTGGTCGTCGCGGTCGCGCTGGACACCTCCGGCCGCGCCGAAGCCGACGTCACGCCGCTGCTGCGCGGCCTGGTCGCCGCGAAGCGCCGCCGCAGCGCCGGTGCCGCCGCGGCCGACCTGCCCGCGTTCGCGCGGAAGCTCGCCGCCCTGACCACCCCCGAGGCCGACCGGCTGCTGACCGACCTGGTGCGGGCGAACGTGGCCGTCGTGCTCGGCCACCCCTCGGTCGACACGGTGCCCGCCGACACGGCGTTCCGCGACCTCGGCGTCGACTCGCTGACCGCCGTGGAGCTGCGCAACCGCCTCGCCGCCGCCACCGGTCTGCGACTGCCCGCCACGCTGGTGTTCGACCACCCGTCGGCGATCCGGCTGGCCACCCACCTGCGCACCACCGCGCTGGGCACGGCCGAGCGCGTGACGACCCCGGTCGCACCCGTCGTGACCAGCGACGACCCGATCGTCATCGTCGGCATGGGCTGCCGCTACCCCGGCGGCGTGAGCACTCCCGCCGAGCTGTGGGACCTCCTGCGCGCCGGAGGCGACGCGGTCGGTCCGCCGCCCGCCGACCGGGGCTGGGACCTCGCCGCCCTCTACGCCGGTTCCGACCTGGTGGCCGACCACCAGGTCGCCGAAGGCGCCTTCCTGGCCGACGCGGCGGGCTTCGACGCGGACTTCTTCGGCATCTCGCCCCGCGAGGCGCTGACCATGGACCCGCAGC
>DATMCA010000328.1:0-6233 GCA_035559015.1 Umezawaea sp.
GGCGGCTCGTTTGAGCGGGCGACGCAGAACCGCTCACCTGACCCCACACCCCGCATCCCACCCGACACAAGGCAGGACTGCCTGCAAGCCGCCTACTCGGCCGCACCAACAGCCTGAAACGGCCGACCCACCCGCTGGCCCACCCACCGGTCGCTTGGTTGAAAGCTGCCTGACCACTCACCGGCCCCTGGGTTGCAAGCCGCCTGCCCACCCACTTGACCTGGCCCGACGCGCAGCGTGGCCGGTTTTACTTGGGGGATTTGCCCCTTAAAGTTGCAGATCGGGCAGGGCTTTAGGGCACTGCCTTTTAGCCCGATCAAGGGGCAAATCTAGGGGCCCCAAGTCAAACCGGCCACACCTACAACGTTGCCGCCCGACACCGCCCTAAACCCGCCTACAACGGCACCGGCACGCCGCCCAGAGGTCCCCCGATCAGGAAGACCCCCGACACACACGCTAACCAAGGGGTCCGACAAAAACGGCAGCCCTCACATCCCCCGATCGGGTGGCCCATCAACCCCCACACAACGAAAAACCCCCAAGGCCACCAGCCCCAGGGGTTCCCCGCCCACCACCCAACCTCACAAAACCATGCTACGAATCTGCCGAGCCGCAACCGACAACGTAGCCAGGTCCAACCGATTGGCCTGGTTGATCTCCTCCAACGCCGCCCGAGCCCGACTCAACCGAGAAGCATTCATCTGCTCCCAAGTAGAAATCTTCTCCTCAGCACTATCCCCCGGATCAGAAATCCGCAAAACATCCAACGTGATCGCCCGCAACGACGAGTAGAAGTCGTCCCGCAACGCCAACCGAGCCAGCGCATGCCAACGATTCCCGCGCTCCAACGAACTCACCGAACTAAGCATGTGATCCATACCGAGGTGTTCGGACAGCGCGTGGTACAGCTCGGCCGTCTCCAGGTGGGAGCGCTCGGGCAGCAGCCCGGTCCCGTCCCCGGCCTCCCGCTCAGCCAACTCCGCGATCTCGGTGATGTCCAACAGGCTGTACGTGAACAACTGCGACGCCACCCGGCAGGCCAGGTCCTGCGACACCCCGGCGTTCACCAGTCGCGCGACGTGCAGCTCCAACGACGTCCGCTCACGCCCCTGCAACAGGTCCGGCACCTTGTCCGCCAGCTCCGCGACCACCCCGGCGAACCGGGAGATCGTGGACCCGACCTGCAACGGCTGCGGCCGGTTGGACAGCAGCCACCGGGACGCGCGGTCCAGCAGGCGGCGTGACTCCAGGACCATCTCGTCGGCCACGGCCGTGTCGAGCTGGTTGTCGAGCCCCCGGATCTCCTCCCAGTGCGCCTTCAACCCGAAGATCTCGGTCACCACGGCGAACGCGCGCACCGCGTCGGTGGGGGACGCGCTGATCTCCTCGGTCAACCGGAACGGGTACGAGATCCCGGCGCCGTCGATGACCTCGTTGACCAGCACGGTCGTCGTGATCTGCTTGCGCAGCGGGTGCGCGGGGATCACGTCGTCGAAGCGTTCGCGCAGTTCGCTGGGGAAGTACTCCGGCAGCTTGCGGGCGAACGTCTCGATCTCCGGCAGGTCGCTGGCGAGCACGTCCTCCTTGAGCGCGAGCTTCACGTGCGCGAGCAGCGTGCACAGCTCGGGCGACGTGAGGCCGCGCTCGGACTTCTCCATGGCGCGGAACTCGGCGGCGCTGGGCAGCGCCTCCAGCTCGCGGTCGAGGACGCCGCGCTTCTCCAGGTCCGCGACCAGCCGCGCGTGCACCGACAGCATCGGAGCGGCGTGCGCCCGGCTGACGCCCATCACGGCGTTCTGCGCGTAGTTGTCCGCCAGCACCAGCTCGCCGACCTCGTCGGTCATCTGGCCGAGCAGGTCGTTGCGCTGGTCCTGGTCGAACTTGCCCTCGCGGACGAGCTGGTCCAGCAGGATCTTGATGTTGACCTCGTGGTCGGAGCAGTCGACGCCCGCCGAGTTGTCCAGGGCGTCGGTGTTGACCTTGCCGCCCTTGCGGGCGAACTCGATCCGGCCGCGCTGGGTGAGTCCGAGGTTGCCGCCCTCGCCGACGACCTTGACCCGCAGGTCGGCGCCGTTGACGCGGAGACCGTCGTTGGCCTTGTCGCCGACCTCGGTGTGCGTCTCGGCCGCCGCCTTGACGTACGTGCCGATGCCGCCGTTCCACAGCAGGTCGACCGGCGACAGCAGGATCGCCTTCATCAGGTCCTGCGGCGACAGCTTCTCGACGCCGTCGTCGATGCCGAGCGCCTCGCGCACCTCGGCGGTGAGCGGGATGGACTTGGCCGTGCGCGGCCAGACACCGCCGCCCGCGCTGATCAGCGACAGGTCGTAGTCCGCCCACGACGAGCGCGGCAGTTCGAAGAGCCGCTTGCGCTCGGCGAACGACGGCCCGGCGACCGGGGTCGGGTCGATGAAGATGTGCCGGTGGTCGAACGCGGCGACCAGGCGGATGTGCTCGGACAGCAGCATGCCGTTGCCGAACACGTCGCCGGACATGTCGCCGACGCCGACGACGGTGAACTCCTCGGACTGGGTGTTCACGCCCAGCTCGCGGAAGTTGCGCTTCACGCTCTCCCACGCGCCCTTGGCGGTGATGCCCATGGCCTTGTGGTCGTAACCGACCGAACCGCCGGAGGCGAACGCGTCGCCGAGCCAGAAGCCGTAGGAGATGGCGACCTCGTTGGCGATGTCGGAGAACTGGGCGGTGCCCTTGTCCGCCGCGACCACCAGGTACGTGTCGTCGCCGTCGTGCCGGACCACCTGCGGGGCGGGGATGACCTTGCCCGAGTCGAGGTTGTCCGTCAGGTCGAGCAGGCCGGAGATGAACTGCCGGTAGCAGGCGATGCCCTCCGCCAGGAACGCCTCGCGGTCCAGGCCCGTGTCACCCGTCGGAGCGGGCGGGCGCTTGACGACGAACCCGCCCTTGGCGCCGACCGGCACGATCACCGCGTTCTTCACGGCCTGCGCCTTCACCAGGCCCAAGACCTCGGTGCGGAAGTCCTCCCGCCGGTCCGACCAGCGCAGACCGCCGCGCGCGACCGCGCCGAAGCGCAGGTGCACGCCCTCGATGCGGGGCGAGTACACGAAGATCTCGAACCGCGGCCGGGGCTGCGGCAGCTCGGGGATGGCCTGCGGGTTCAGCTTCACGGCCAGGTACGGGCGGGAGCCGCCGTCCGCGTCGCGGAAGAAGTAGTTCGTCCGCAGCGTGGCCTGCACGAGCGTGAGCAGGCTGCGCAGGATGCGGTCCGCGTCCAGGCTCGTCACGTCGTCGATCAGCTTCGCCAGGCCGTTGGTCAGCGACTCGGTGCGCGCGGCCCGGTTCACGTCGTCCAGAGCCGGGTCGAAGCGGGCCTCGAAGAGGTGCACGAGTTCGCTCGCGACCTCGGTGTGGCCGAGCACGACGTCCTCGATGTAGTCCTGGCTGTACGGCGTTCCCGCCTGGCGCAGGTACTTCGCGTACGCGCGCAGCATCGCGGCCTGCTGCCAGGTCAGACCGGCCTGGAGCACCAGCGTGTTGAAGCCGTCGACCTCCGCCTCACCGCGCCAGGCGGCGGCGAACGCCTCCTGGAAGCGGGTCTGCACGGTGTCGAGGTCCGAGGTGTTGAGCCGGTCCAGGATCTTCTGCTCGATGCGCAGGCCGAAGTCGTAGATCCAGCACACGACACCGTCCTCGCGGACCAGGTCGTACGGGCGCTCGTCGACCACGACGACACCCATGCGCTGCAACATCGGCAGCACCTGCGACAGCGTGATCCGGTCGCCCGCCAGGAACAGCTTGAACCGCCGCTCGCCCGGCTCCGCGTTGTCCGGCACGTAGAAGACCATGTCCAGGTCGCCCGGCCGGAGCGCTTCGATGCGGCGGAAGTCGGCCAGGCCGTCCGCCGCGGAGAAGTCCTCCTTGTAGGCCTCCGGGAACGCCACGGCGAACCGCTGGCCCTGCTCGTTGGCCGACTCGGTCCCGAGACCGCCGTTCGGCCCGCCCTCGGCCTGCTCGGCCAGCACGGCGTCGACCATCCGGTCGTCCCAGCTCCGCACGGCCTCGGCCAAGCGGTTCTGCAACTCGGCGGTGTCGACCTCGACCGCGCCGCGAGAGGGGTCCGTGTGCACCATGAAGTGCACCCGCGCGAGAGCCGATTCCCCTATCCGGGCGCTGTACTCCAGGTTCACGCCGCCCAGCGCGTCGAGCAGCACCTCCTGCATGGCCAGCCGCGACGTCGTCGTGTAGCGGTCGCGCGGCAGGTACACCAGGCAAGAGTAGAAGCGGCCGTACGGGTCGCGGCGCAGGAACAGCCGCAGACGACGGCGTTCCGCGAGCGCGATCACCCCGGCGACGGTCGCGTAGAGCGTGTCCGCGTCGACCGAGAACAGCTCGGTGCGCGGGTAGTTCTGGACGACCTCCAGCATCCGCTGGCCGGAGTACGAGTGCAGCGGGAAGCCCGCGCGGTGGATCACGTCGCGCACGCGGCGTTCGATCACCGGGATGTCCAGCACGTCCTCGTGCAGCGCGGTCGTGCCGAACACGCCGAGGAACCGGTGCTCGCCGGTCACGTTGCCGTCGGCGTCGAACGTCTTCACGCCCACGTAGTACGGGTACACCGAGCGGTGAACGCTCGACTGCGCGCTGGCCTGCGTCAGCACCAGCAGCTCGGGCGAGAGCGCCTGCGCGCCCGCGTCCGGCCCGGCCGTCAGGCTGCGCGCGGCCAGGCTGTCCTGCCGCAGCACACCGAGACCGGAGGCGAGCACAGCGCGCAGCGCCGGTTCACCGTTGGTCGCGGGGTCGTCGCGGATCAGCTCGTACTGGCGGTAGCCCAGGAAGGTGAAGTGGTCGTCGGCGAGCCAGCGCAGCAGCTTCGCGCCGTCGCTCGTCTCGTCCTCCGACAGCCGCGGCGGGTCGCTGTCCAGCTGGTCGGCGAGCTGACGGGCCGTCGCGGTCATCTTGTCGGTGTCCTCGACGACCTCGCGGACGTCGTTGAGCACCGTGTGCAGCCGGGTCTCCAGCTCACGGGCCCGGTCCGGGTCCGTGATCAGGTCGACCTCGATGTTCATCCACGACTCGGCGATGGCCTCGGCGGGCGGCGCCGACGGGTCCGCGAGCGGCAGGACCTCGTGCAGCTCACCGGTCAGCAGGTCGCGGCGGACCACGACGATCGGGTGCACCACCCGCTGGACCTGGACACCGCCGCGGGTCAGCTCCGAGGCGACCGAGTCGACCAGGTACGGCATGTCGTCGGTGACGACCTGCACGACCGTGACCGGACACGCCCAGCCGTCGTGCGTGCGCGTCGGGTTCAGGATGCGCACGGCCGGTCGGCCGGGCACCCGCGATTCGGCGAGTTGGTGGTTCGACCGCACCGCGCCCAGCAGGTCCACCGGGTCGTCGTCGTTGACTTCCTCGGCGGGCACGTGGCGGTAGTACAAACGGATGAGATCGGCGAGTTCCGGCGCGGCGGCGGCAGCCCGTTCGATCAATTCATCCCGAACCTGCTCGGGGCTGGCCGATCGGCTTTCGCCTGGCTCGGCGCGGCCGGCATCGAGCTCGGAACGGGACGGGGCTCCAGTCGAGGTCATGTTCAGGCGACTCTCCAAGCTATCCGGCACCTCTGTGTACCGGGTCCGTGGACCACAGTAGATGGCCGGTTCGAACGGGGTGGCAATGCCCCGGTTACTGAATCGAACAACCTGGACTACTTTCGGGAAAGCCGATTATCACGACGTTTCTCGTATTTCTCGCAGCCAAGGCTTTGTTACCGGCTGGAAACCTTATTAAAACCTCAAATCACATTCTCATGATTCGGGAAGCGTCCAGCGGTCGTAGGGCGGACCGGGCTCTCCGTCCGGTCCGGATTCCCAGATGGGGGCGGTCGACTCGACGTCCCGCACGGGTGTCAGGTAGGTCGTCTTCTCCGAGTCGGTCGGTTGCGCCTTGGGCCGCGACTCGGGTTCGGGCGCGGGCTCCGGGTGCGGCTCCGCCACGTGGTGCCCGGCCCTCTCCAGACGATCCGGTGAGATAGGTGACACAGGTGTCTCAGCCGACGAGATCCAGTCCGCGATCTCCTCGCTCGCCGTCTGGTCCGCCTCCGGATCGGACCGGCGACCGGTCTCGTAGGCCACCAGCGCCTCGGTGAGCAGTTCGGCCAGGCTCAGGTCGCTCTTGTGCCGCCGCGACGCCCGCGCCGCGCTGGGGACCTCGATCGACCGGTCGCCGACCACGACGGCCGTGACGAACGGGTCCGG
>DATMCA010000329.1:0-2393 GCA_035559015.1 Umezawaea sp.
TGCCGGATCTCCGAGCACGTGTTCGCCCCGGCCAACGCCACCACGGCCGGGCAGCTGTCGTACGACGTACGGGCGGCGCTCGACCGGTGGGAGCCGCGGATCGATGTCGACGACGTCGAGGTCACCTTCGACGCCGTCGACTCCGGCGTGCTCTACATCGACATCACCTACCACATCCGCGGCACCAACGATCCGCGCAACCTGGTCTTCCCCTTCTATGTGATCCCCCAGCACGAACCGCTGGAACTGACGGAGAGCTGACGTGGTCCTGCCCGCCCCACACCTCGACGACCGCGACTTCCAGTCCCTGGTCGACGACGCCAAACGCCTGGTGCAACAGCGCTCGCCGGACTGGACCGACCACAACGTCAGCGACCCGGGCGTCACGCTGATCGAGGCGTTCGCCCAGATGATGGACCAGCTGATCTACCGGCTGAACCGGGTCCCGGACCGGCACTACGTCAAGTTCCTCGAGCTGATCGGCCTGCAGCTCTACCCGCCGACCGCCGCGCGGGGCACCGCGACGTTCTGGCTGGCGGCCGCGCAGCCGGCGACCGTGCTGGTGCGCGCCGAGACCGAGGTGGCCACGCCGCGCACCGAGGTCGACGAGCCCGTCGTCTTCACCACCGTCGCGGACCTGCCGATCGTGCCGTGCGAGTTCAGCAACATGGCCGCCGTCACCAGCGACGGGGCGATCACCGACCACACCCGGCTGCTCGCCGAGGGCGCCGACGCGCCGGCCTTCTCCGCGGTGCCCGTGCCCGGCGAGACCATGCTGATCGGGCTGTCCGCGGCCGTCCCGTCGTGCGCGGTGCTGCTGCGCATCAACTGCCCCGTCGGCGGCATCGGCATCGACCCGCGCAACCCGCCCCTGGTCTGGGAGGCGTGGAACGGCTCCGGCTGGAGCGCCTGCGAGGTCGACCGCGACGAGACCGGCGGGCTGAACAAGGCGGGCGACGTCGTGCTGCACGTGCCGACGACCCACGAGCAGTCGGTGAACGCCCGGCAGCGCGCGGGCTGGCTGCGGTGCCGGGTGCTGCCGCCGGACGGCGTGACCCCGGCGTACACGCGCAGCCCGCGGATCTCGGGCGTGCAGGCGATGACGATCGGCGGCACCGCCGAGATCGCGCACGCCGAGACCGTCCGCGACGAGGTCCTGGGCACCTCGGACGGTGCGCCCGGCCAGCGGTTCACCCTGCAGCGCCAGCCCGTGGTGCCGTGGACCGAGGCGAGCGTCCTGCACGTCACCGAGCCCGGGGCGACCGAGCCGACGTCGTGGGTCCCGGTGCGCGACTTCGCCCACTCCGGGCCGGGCGACCGGCACTACCGGCTCGACCCGGCGGCGGGTGAGGTCCAGTTCGGGCCCGAGGTGCGGCGGGCCGACGGCGAGCTCTGGAACTACGGCGCGGTGCCGCCGCTCGGGTCGCGGCTGGAGATGTCGGCGTATCGCGTCGGCGGCGGGCGGCGCGGCAACGTGGCGCGCGGGGTGGTCCGGGTGCTCAAGTCGAGCGTCCCGTACGTCACCCAGGTCGAGAACCGGCACCCGGCCGCGGGCGGGGTGGACGGCGAGACCATGGACAACGCGAAGCTGCGCGGGCCACTCGAGCTGCGGGCGAGCGGCCGGGCGGTGACGGCCGACGACTTCGAGGTGCTCGCCCGCGACGTCGCTCCGGACGCGGCGCGGGTCGCCTGCCTGCCGGCCACCTCGAACGGTGCGGCCGCGGCCGGCACGGCGGCTCTGCCCGGCGCGGTGCGGCTGCTCGTCGTCCCCCGCGTGGTGACGGACGACCTGGGTCGCATCGCGTTCGACGACCTGCGGACCCCGCCGCGCGAGCTGCTCCGCCGGATCAGCGACCACCTGGACCGGCGGCGGCTCGTCGGCACCCGGCTCGTCGTCGAGCCGCCCTTCTACCAGGGCGTGACGGCGGTGGCGCGGGTGACGGCCGGTCCGGACGTGCGGACGGAGGCGGTCCAGGACGCGGCGCTGCGTGCGCTGTACGCCTACCTGTCCCCGCAGGACGGTGGCTCGGACGGGAAGGGCTGGCCGTTCGGCCGCGCGGTGCGTGGGTTCGACCTCTCGGCGGTGCTCGCCCGCGTTCCGGGCGTCGCCGAGGTCGAGGAGGTGCGCCTGTTCACCGCGGACCCGGCGACGGGCGACCGCGGCAACGCACCCGTGTCGCGCATCGACATCCCGCCCGGCGCGCTCGTCTTCTCCTACCAGCACCACGTGCGGGTGCAGTCGTGACCGCGCCAACCCGGACCGCACCGGCCCGGATCAGCCCGCACCCGCTCGGCGCGACCCTGCCGGCGCTCTACCTCGACGACGTGTTCGCGCAGAACCTGTGTGCGAGCCTGGACGAGGTGCTCGCCCCGGCGATCAGCGTGCTCGACTG
>DATMCA010000330.1:0-6364 GCA_035559015.1 Umezawaea sp.
GCTTTCCGACGTCCTCGCGGTCCGGGTCGAACCGGTGCGGGTCGGTGAACACCTCCGGGTCGCGGTTGGCCGCCGCCAGGATCAACATCACCGGCTGGTTCACGGGCAGCAGCCGTCCGGCCACCTCGACGGGCTCGAACGGCACGCGCGCGACGTACTGCACCGGCGGGTCCCACCGCAGCGTCTCCTCGATGACGCGATCGGCGTACGCGGGGTCCGCGAGGAGCTTCGCGCGCACCTCCGGGTGCCCCAGGACGGCGTTGGTCGCCGTGCCGATGAGGTTCACCGTCGTCTCGAACCCGGCCACCAGCAGCAGTTCCGTGGTGGCGATCAGGTCGTCCAGCGCCAGGTCGTCGGTCCTCACCAGTTCGCTGACGATGTCGTCGCCCGGCTCACGCCTGCGGTGCTCGACCAGCCCGCCGAGGAACTCGTCGAACTCGCGCAGGGTGTCCTGGAGCAGCCGCAGCTCCTTCATGTCCCGCACGCCGTCGATCGAGTTGACCAGCGCCGTGCCCCAGCGGATGAAGCTGCCGTGGTCGCTCGCCGGCACGCCCAGCAGGTCCGCGATCACCTGGACCGGCACCCGCTTGGCGAAGTCGTCGACCAGGTCGAACGTCCCCTTCTCCTCGGCGCGGTCGAGGAAGTCCTCGATCACCCGCTCGATCGCGGGCATCTGCTGCCGCAGCGCGCGGGGCGTGAACCAGCCGCCGACGTTCTTGCGCAGCCGCGTGTGGTCGGGCGGGTTGCGCATCAGGAACGAGGTCTTCAACGGGTTCACCAGCACGCGGCCGTCCGCGGTGTAGGCCGTCTCGTCGATCATCGCCATGTCCGACGGCGAGAGGATGCCCCAGCGCGGGTCGCGCAGCACCTCGCTCGCGATGGAGTGCTCCGCCGTCATCAGCAGCCCGAGCCGGGTCGGCACCAGGGTTCCCTTGGCGCGCACCGACTCGTAGAGCGGGTACGGGTCCTTCTTCGAGGACTTCCGGAACAGCTTCGCGCCCGGATCGCCCAGCGCTCCGTAGACGGCCACCATTCCGCGACCCAGTGCGAGGATCGCGCTGCTCTTCAGTTGAGACGGCATGCGTCCACGGTGACGCCAACGCGAGAAGTGTTCAAGTACCTCGGCGCGCGGGTTCCCGTTCCCGCCGAGCGGGCTCCCTGACCTGGAACACCTTCCGCACGCCCTCGGGGATCGTGGTGTTCCGCAGTTCGAGGGTGCCGACGGCGACGTACCGGTGCCACCCGGTCGCGACGGGCGCGCCGTCCACGTCGACGTCGAACCCGAGCGTCACCGACGTGGTGCCCATCGACCGCACCCGCACGCCGATCTTGAGCAGGTCGTCGAACCGGGCCGAGCCGGTGAAGCGCAGGGACGCCTCCTCGACGACGAACTCGATCCCGCTGCGCTCCAGTTCCTTGTAGGAGCCCAGGAGCGAGCGCAGGGTCTCGACCATCGCGGCTTCGAAGAAGACGGGGTACCGGGAGCTGTGCACCACGCCCCGGTGGTCGCAGTCGGCCGGGCGCACCCGCACCCGGTGGACGTGGGCAGGGCGCGCAGGAGCCATGCACCGGATCCTGGTCGATCCGAACCCGTTGGCCAAGCACGGTTTCGTCACGGTCGGTGGTCGTTCGGTGGCAGCGCTTGACGCCGATGGCTTGGTTGGTTGAGAATCTTATGCACTAAGAGGATTAGCGGACAAGAGGTGATCGTGGTGACCCAGCCGGTGCTCCGGGTGTCGGACCAGGAGCGGGAACAGGCCGTCGTGGTGCTGAACCAGGCCGTGTCCGAAGGACGGCTGACCTGGGAGGAGCACTTCGACCGCGTCCAGTCGGTCTACACCGCGCAGGTCTCCTCGGACCTCGTGCCGCTCCTCGAAGGCCTCGCCGTGACCGTTGCGCCCCAACGCGTCCACGCCGTCGCGAGCAAGATCCACAGCGCTCCGGTCTCCCGCCGCATCGAGGCCAGGGCGACCTTCGGTGCCGTCGTGCTCGACCTGTCCGGCCTGCCCGCGGGGGAGCGGTTCGAGGTCGAGGCGTCGTCGTTCTGCGGCAAGGTCACCGTGCTGGTGTCCGCGGCGGCCGTGGTGCTCGACGGCGGCACGGCGCGGTTCGGCAAACGCGCGCTGCCCGGCGCGCCGACGGCGTTGGGCGGCCCGATCATCACCGTCACCGGCAACTCCACGCTCGGCAACCTCAGGGTCGTGCGTCCGGACTCGCACTGGGCGCGCCACGCGCTGCACTAGCCGGTGCTCAGCGCGGGCCGAGCACCTCGTCCAGGACGTCCGGCCAGTTCTCGTGCGCCAGCCCGCCCGCCACGAGCAGGTCGCGCCAGTCCAGGTTGGCGAGCCTCACCGCCGAGCGGAACTCGTGGACGTCGCCTTCGGCCAGGATGACCGCGGCGGCCCCGAGCCGCTCCGCGCCCTGTCCCGAGAACTCGAACGCGACCGCCAGCGCGCGCACGGCGCCGACGATTCCCCGTGCGGCGTCGGCGTCGGGAAGTCGCGCTGGATCTTCCGGTGCAGACGAGCGGTGACCACCTCGTCGGCCACGAACTCCTCGTGCTCGGCGGACTTCCCGCCCTTGCCCGCTCCACCGGACTTCGGCTTCGCCACTTCCCGTCGCCCGCCTCGTCCCGCACCTGGACCCATGGCGACGATGATGCCCACCGACGGGGTCGGGCGCAGGCGGTTGGGGAAAGCCGGGGGAGTGCCATCACCCAGTCGTCCTCGTGCGCTCGGTGGACGCCGCGATCCCGAGTAGGGCCGCGAGGACCTGTGTCGCGGCCACGGCCGACAGCGCGACCGTCGTGTCGTGCAGGGTTCCGCCGATGGCGGCTCCCACGGCGAACGCGCCGATCTTCAGGCTGACCCCGGTGGTCGAGACCTGGCCGAGCAGCGACGGCGGTGTGTACCGCTGCCGGGTGGTGATGATCGACGTCAGCTTCGGCCCCTCGGCGATCCCCACCAGGACTCCCAGCACGAGCAGGACGGCGAAGTCCGGTGCGAGCGGCCACGTCGACAGGGCCAGCCCGGTCGCGACGAGTGACGCGAACACCACCTTCTCCGGCCGCCACCGGGGGAGGTGGCGGCGCAGGAGGAGCAGGCTGACCACGCAGCCGACCTCCATCGCCGCCCACACGAACCCGGCGGCGGACTCGGGGCGGCCGAGTTCGGCGACGTGCACCGGCAGGGCGATGGCCAGCACGCCGATCGCGCCGTGGCCGAGTGACGTCGCGAGGGTCGCCCCGCGCAGCGGCGGGGTGCTCGCGAGGTGCCGGACGCCGTCGCGGACGGCCTGCCGCAGCGACGGGTGGTCGGTGGCCCCGTGCGGCGGCACCCGCAGCCGGAGCGTGCACAGGGCGCCCGCCAGCGACAGGGCGCTGATGGCCACCACCGCGCTGTCGACGCCGAGAACCGCCGCCAGCCCGCCCGTCACCGCGGGCCCGCCGAGCGCGGCGGCGTTGAACAGCAACGCGTCCGCCGCGATGGCCTTCGGCAGGTCGACGCCGAGCCTGGGCAGCAGGCTGCTGAACCCGCCGCTGGCCATCGGCAGCGTGGTCCCCGCCAGGAACGCCAGCCCCAGCACCACGACCGCGGGCGCGCGACCGGTCAGCACCAGCAGCGCGAGCGTCGCGGCGGAGAGCAGGAACTGGTTGCCCGCCAACGCGATCAGCGGCCGTCGGGTCCGGTCCAGCCACGCCCCGAGCAGCGGTCCGGACGCGATCGACGGCACCGTGTACGCGGCGACGGCGGCACCCGCCAGGACCTGGCTGTCGGTGCGCGCCAACACGAACAGCACCAGCGCGAGCCCGACCATCTCGTCCGCCAACCGGGCGAGGCCCGCGGACAGCAGGTAGACGCGCACCCGATCACCCTATTCACGGACGGTCGAAGGGCTTAGCCATTTCGAGTACGTACCGCACCTGAGCGGTGACTTCACGTGTACCGCGTTTTACGGTGATCACATGACTGAGTACACCGACGAGGAGCGCCAGACGCTTCGCATCGCGATCTACGGTGCGGCACTGCTGGTGTCCAACGCCGATCCGGGTTCGATGGAGGTCGAGGGCTCCGCGAGCGCGCGTGCGATCAAGGAGTTGGCACCGGAGTTGCAGGAGGCCATCGGGACGCAGTTCCCCAACCTCCCGAGAGGTCCGATCGCGCAGATCGAGGACGCGGTGCTGTCCGCGCTGCGCGAGTCCATGGCGATCTTCAAGGCGAAGGCCCCGAGGGTCGGCCGGACGTTCCCGGCGGCGGTCGTGTCGGTGTGCGAGGCGGCGGCCGCGGCCGACGGTCGCGTGTCACCGGTCGAGAGCGCGGCCATCACCAAGGTGCGGGCCGCGCTCGCGGTCTGAACCGGGTCAGGGGGTGCGTCGCTGCCGGCGCACCGTCTCCTCCACCACGTCGAGCACGGGGCCGAGGTCGTCGGCCGGGAGGCCCATGGCGAGGTGGGAGACGAGCCCTTCGAGGACGAGTTCGAGGAAGCTGGTGAGGACGGTCACGTCGACGTCGTCGCGCAGGTTGCCCGCTTCCCGCTGGCGCAGCAGGCGTTCGCGGGTCGCGCGGGTCAGCTGGGACGAGCGCTCCGCCCAGCGGGCGCGGAACTCCGGGTCGGTGCGGAGCCTCCGCGACACCTCCAGGCGGGTGCCGAGCCAGTCGGCCGGGTGCTCCTCGGTCGACGGCTGCTGCACCAGCAGCAGGTCCCGCATGACCTGCACCAGGCCCTGTTCCGCCACCACGTCGGCCATCCGCAGGGCGTCGTCCTCGGCCAGGGCGAGGAAGAGCGACTCCTTGTCGCGGAAGTGGTGGAAGATGGCTCCACGGGACAGGCCGGTAGCCTCCTCCAGCCGCCGGACTGTCGCGCCCTCGTAGCCGTGGCGCGCGAAGCAGGAGCGTGCTCCGTCGAGGATCTGACGGCGGCGGGCGTCGAGATGGTCCTGGCTGACCCTGGGCATCTCGCGATGGTCCCAGCACCGCCCTCGGAAATCCAATCCGTACGTACGGATTGTGACGGTGTGTCCCGGTGGGACCCATCGAGTCGAACGTGATCCTTTGGGGTGGATTAGGTCTGTCGCTGTCGAACTCCCAGGTCAGCCCGCAATATCGTCACGAACTGTGGAAGCACTTGGAGACTTTCGGCCGTCGACCGCCTACACGCGTGAGCTGGGCGACGAGGTGCGGGACGTCCGGACGCGGAGCGGGCTGAGCCTCACCAAGCTCGCCGAAGGCCTCGGCTGGTCGAAGGGCAAGCTCTCGAAGATGGAGAACGGCCGTCGCGGGAGCGACGTGGTCGACCTGATCAGACTCGTCGGCTACTGCCAGGGCGACGACGCCTCGCTGGACCGCATCCTCACCATCGCCAGAGAAGGCGAGACGGGCTACATCATCCGGCCGCACGTCGATGGTGTCCCCGACGGACTCCGGGCCCTGATCGCCAGTGAGTGCAAAGCGAATGTCATGATCGACTACGAGGCGATGCGCATTCCCGGTCTCCTACAGACCGAGGACTACGCGCGGGCGCTCATGCTGTCCGGCAGCGATCCGCGGGAGGCGGTGGAGGCCGGTGTCCAAACCCGGATGGAGCGACAGGAGATCCTGCGCCGCCCCCACCCCGCCCAGACCACCTTCTTCATCCATGAGGCGGCGCTGCACTCCTGGGTCGGCGACTGGCAGGTCATGGCGGACCAGATGCTCCAACTCGCCCTCCTGAGCGCCTCGGGGCACCTGCGGATCCGCATCGTTCCCTTCCGGACGGGTGGTCAGGCCTGGACCCCGTTCTCCTTCCGCCTGATGGAGTTCAAGGACAGCGAACCGGTCGTCCACGCCGCCAACCTCACCTTCAGCGTCCTGTCCGAGCGCCCGGAGGTGGTCGGCAGGCACCGATCGGTGACCGAGCTTCTCCACGCCTCGGCGTTGAGTGCGCAAGAATCGCGGTCGGAGTTCGCCCGGTGGGCGGACCACTACGAGCGACTGCGGGGCGCGGATGACGAGTCAGGCCGGCTGGCGTAAGAGCAGCTACAGCGACGAGAGCGGCACCAACTGCGTCGAGGTCGCGGCGTCGTCCGTCCGCGACTCCAAGAACCCCGGTCCGGTCCTCACCTTCCCCGCGAAGGTGTGGACGTCGTTCCTGGTCTCGGTGAAGAATCGCCCGAATGGGTGAAGCAACCGCTTTCCCTTGACTATAAGGAAACTTTCCTTACTACTAGGGTTGCCTGAACCCGCCGCCGCGGACGTCCCCACCCCTGCTCGCGGGAGGCACCAGAAGTGGCACCGAGGACCAGTCGACGGCTCCGCGCCGTCGGCGCACTGACCGTAGCCGTGGCGACAGCGCTCGCCACGGCGTCCCTGCCGGGAGTGGCCTCGGC
>DATMCA010000331.1:0-7383 GCA_035559015.1 Umezawaea sp.
GACGCCGCGCACCTCAAGGCCGCGCAGTACCTGCACCGGAAGCACTCCTCGGCCGAGCGGATAGCCCGGCACCTCGTCGCGTCGGACGTCCCCCTGGAGGAGGAGTGGGCGACCGGTGTCCTGCTCCAGGCGGCGCGCACCGCCGCCGCGGACGGTCGGACGGACCAGGCGCTGAGGTACCTGGAGCTCGCCGCCACCTCGGGTGCGCCCGGTTCGGAGCGGAACCAGGCACTCCTGGAGCTCGTCGAGGTGAGCCTGAAAGCCGGTGCGGGCCAGGGGTTGGCCAAGGCGGCCGCCGTCCTGCGGGGCGACTGCGACGACGAGGTGCGCTTGCAGGTCCTCTCGCGGCTGGGAGGGGCGCTGTGGCTCGTGGATTCCGACGACGAGCACCGCGCGGTGCTGGAGGTGGTGGACACCACGACGACGGGCGGCGGGCTCGCGGCGTGGGTCCCGGTGCACGAGGCCGCGGTCGTGAGCGAATGCCGTCTGCCGGTGGACTTCGTCGAGCACGTCGGCAGGATGGCCGCCGCCGGTCCCCCGAAACCGCGCGGGCACGACGGCGCCCCGCGGGCGACGGCGCTGCTCGGGCTCGTCGCGTCGGCCTTCGTGCTGCTCGACGGGTTCCTGGTGGAGGACGACCCGGTCGCCGTCGTGGAGCGGGTGGAGACCGCGGAGCGACTCCTGTCGGACCCGGACGACCTGTGCGTCCACCCGGTGGCGTCCCTGGCGATGATGGCCGTCCTGCTGTGGGGCGGCCGCCACGACGCGGTGGAGGAGCTGCTGAGGGTTCACCGGTACTGCCACCTCGGCAGGGAGAACCACCCCCAGCAGCTGCTGCTGTCCTGCGTCGAGGGTCGGATCCTCCGGTTCCGCGGGCAGATGGGGAACGCGACCGCCCACCTCACCCGGTGCCTGGACGACCTGGTCGGCTTCGGTGTGCCGTCGGACCACGTCCTGCGGGTGCTGGTCGTCGGGATGCTGGCCGACGTGCTCGTGGAGACCGGTGACGTGGCCGCGGCGTGGAAGCTGTTGAAGGACCACCAGTGCGCCGGACCGCTGCCGGTGGGCAGGCAGTACGGCGACGTCCTCCTGGCCAGGGCGCGCCTGCACGCCGTGGGCGGTGCCTTCCCGGAAGCGCTGGAGGACCTGAGGGAGGCGAGGCGCCGCGTCGGGGACGGGCTGGTCGACTGGTCGGCCCTGCGGTGGCGGCTCGTCGGTGCGGACCTGATGCTGCAACTGGCGCGGTACGGCGAGGCGAGGACGTGGGCGGAGGAGCAGGCGCGGCGGGCGGCCGAGGTCGGCGACGTCGCCGGGCGGGCGGTCGCGCTGCGCGTGCTGGGCACCGTGACGGGTGGCGCGAGGGGAGAGGTGTTGCTCCGCGAGGCGGCGGTCGTCCTGGAACGGGAACAGCTGTGGTTCCAACTGGCCCACGCGCTGTCGGACCTGGGTCAGCTGCTGGCGGGCGAGGCCCGCTGGGAGGAGGCGGACGCGCTCCTGGGACGGGCGCTCGCCCTCGCGGACCGCAGCGGAGCCGCTCCGCTGGTCGCGCGCGTCCGCGACCGCCTGTCGGCGCTCGGCGCGAGCCGTGGCGGGTACTCCGCCCTGGGCGCGGTGCGGGAGTTGACGGTGCGGGAGAAGCAGGTCCTCCTCGGGGCGATGCAGGGGCTGAGCAACAACAAGCTGGCCGGTGACCTGAGGATCACCAGGCGCACGGTCGAGATCCACCTGTCGAACTCCTACCGCAAACTCGGGATCCGGGGCCGCAAGGAGTTCGACCGGCTGTTCGGCGTGCCGGGTTTTTGGTCGCTGATGCTCGACGGCGCGGCCAACCGCGACGAGTCCGGTCAGCCGCGCGGTTGACCGGACTCGTCTCCCGCGGGTGGTCCTCACGACGCGGCACCACCGGAACTCGCGGGAGCACTCGGGGCGGGGTCACGGCATCGCGTCCGCGACGCGGGCGTAGCACCGGACCACGTGGTCCCAGAACCCTTCTACGTCCAGGTCGGTGGCCACCGCCGCGTTGGGCGACGCCGACCGGAAGTCGACCGCGGTCATCCCCGCGGTGCGGGCGTCGACCGTCTCCACCCGCACCCGAGCCGGACGCGAGGTGAACAGGTCGGGTCGCGCCACCCGCGCCACCGCGCAGATGTCGTGCAGGACCTGCCCGTCGCGCTCGGCCTCCTTGCGCGCGGCCAGGAACGTGGCGAGCGGGACCAGCAGATCGGCCGCGAGGGTGCCCAGCCCGCGAAACCGGTCCAGCACGGCGGAGTCGGCCTTCGCCAGCCTGGTGACGTCCAGGCCGACCATCCCGACCTCCCACCCCGCGTCGAACACCTCCCGCGCCGCCTCCGGGTCGAAGTGCACGTTGAACTCGGCGGCCGGGGTGACGTTCCCACCGCCGGCCGATCCGCCCATCATGGTGAACGACGCCGCGAGCCCGGCGATCGCCGGATCCTTCCGCAGCGCCAGCGCCACGTTCGTCAACGGGCCCGTCGCGACGACGTGGATCTCGCCCGCGTTCTCCCTGATCGTGCGGATGATGAGGTCGACGGCGCCGACGGTCGACACCGCGAGCCGGGGTTGGGGGAGCGGCACGTCCCCCAACCCCGACTCGCCGTGCAGGTGCGCGGCGGACCCCGGTGGGCGGACCAGCGGTCGGTCCGCTCCCGCGGCCACCGGGACCGGGTCGAGGCGCAGGTACTCGCGCAGCGCCAAGGCGTTGCCGGTCGTCGTGTCGAGGCCGACGTTGCCGCTGACGGTGGTGATCGCCACGACGTCGATGGTCGGGTCCCCGTGCGCGAGCACCAGCGCGAGCGCGTCGTCGAGCCCGGGATCGCAGTCCAGGATGACCTTCCGCTTCATGTCGGCCGTGTGGTCCTCAGTGGACGGAGGAGGCGGACGCCACCGGGGCGGCGTACTCGGTCACGCCGTCGACGTAGTCCGTCGGATCGGCCAGTTCCGCGACGCGGAACGCCTCCCGCCGCTCGTAGCAGGTCCCGCACGTGCCGCAGTGCCGGTCCCCGCCCTTGTAGCAGGACCAACTGCCCGCCAGCGGAGCCCCCAGCACGGTTCCGTGCCGGGCGATGTCGGCTTTGGACCAGGAGATGAACGGGGCTTCGACCCTCGGCGTCGGGAAGCCCTCGTTGGCCACGGCGACCAGTGAGTCCAACGCGGACAGGAACGCCGGACGGCAGTCCGGGTACACGAAGTGGTCGCCGGCGTGCATGCCGAGCGCGACGACGGCCGCGCGTTCGGCGACCGCGACGGACACGGCCACGTTGGCCAGCACCGCGTTGCGGTTCGGCACGACCGTCGCGCGCATCGACGCCTCGGCGTAGTGCCCGTCCGGCACCTCCACCTGCCCGTCGGTCAGGGCCGACCCCTTGAGGAGGTCGCCGAAACCGCTGAGGTCGACCACGTGGTGCCGCGCGCCGTAGTGGGCGGCCACCGCGCGGGCCGACTCGATCTCCCTGCGGTGGCGCTGGCCGTAGTCGACGGTGACCGCGACGAGTTCGTTGTGCAGGGCCGCGTAGTGCGCCATCAGCGTGGTGGAGTCCAGTCCTCCGGAGAGGACCACCACCGCGCGGAAGGGATGGGTGCTGCTGCTGTCCTGTTCCACGATTCTCCAAGCACGAGAGCGGATGTCCGTGTGGACGCTTGCGCCCGAGTCTGGTCCGGCCGGGCACCACCGCACATCACGGGCGGCCCCGAAGCCCTGCCGCCGGTCGACCGAGAGCGGGCCCCGCGCGGACCGAGATTCCCGGCCCCGCGCGGCGGCGTCGACGGGCTGGTCCGGTGTTCCCACCGGCGTGACCAGCGTCGACCCGACGGGTGCGGCCGCATCGGGATCTCGGTGCGTGCGCGGGGGTTCGGTCCGCCCCACCTCGGGTCTCGGTAACCGCCCGGACACATTGTGGTCCGGCCCGTGATGTGCGGACGGCGCGGGCGAACGGATGATGATCCGTGCCCGGCGGTGCCGTGGACGACAGCGGTTCCGGACGGGACCGCGGGAGGCCCGCTCGGGTTCCGAGGCGAAACCGGAGGTGTACCCACGATGGGATTCGCGATCAGCAAGGAATTCCACTTCTCCGCCAGCCATCGACTGGAAGGACTCCACGAAGGACATCCGTGCGGCCGGATGCACGGCCACAACTACGTGGTGGAGATCGAGCTCTCCGCCGATGAGGACGGTCTGAACGGCGTCGGCTTCGTGCGCGACTACGGGGACCTCGGCAAGTTCGGCGAGTGGCTCGACGCGGAGGTCGACCACCGGCACCTCAACGAGGTCGTGGCGGAGGTCAACCCGACGGCGGAGAACCTGGCCCGGTGGATCTACCACCGGTGGACCGGGGACTACCCCGAGCTCAGTTCCGTGCGGGTGTCGGAAACCCCGAAGACCTGGGCGGAGTACCGCCCGTGACGTCCCGGGACGGCGGGGCTCGACGTGGAGGAGGTGGTGCCGGCATGGGGACGAGGCTCGTCGTGAACGAGATCTTCGGCCCTACTTGAACCGTGCAGGGCGAAGGACCCTCGACCGGGCAGCACTGCGCCTTCCTGCGGCTCGGCGGGTGCAACCTGTCCTGTCGCTGGTGCGACACCCCCTACACGTGGGACTGGACGGGGATCGGCGACTCCGGGATCGCGTACGACCCGCGGCGGGAGCTCACGGCGATGGACACGGGGAACGTGCTGGAGAAGCTCCTCGCGTACGACGTGCCGATGATCGTGATCTCCGGTGGCGAACCGCTGAACCAGCAGGCACGACTGGTGCCGCTGGTGTCGGAGCTGCGCGCGGCGGGCAAGCGGGTCGAGGTTGAGACCAACGGCACGATCGCACCGGACGCGGCCATCGTGTCCACCGGTGTGCGGTTCAACGTCTCGCCCAAGCTCGCGCACTCGGGTGACCCGTTCGAACGACGGGTCGTGCCGGAAGCGCTGCGCGCGCTGGCGCGGATACCGGGGACCGCCTTCAAGTTCGTCTGCCGCGACGAGGGCGACCTCGACGAGGTCGCGTCCATGGTGGACGAACACGGCTGTTCGCCGGTCTGGATCATGCCGGAGGGGCGGACCACGCGGGAGGTGCAGTCGCACCTCGGCACGCTGGCGGACGCGGTGGTGGCGCGCGGCTGGAACGTGACGTCCCGCTTGCACATCACCATCTGGGGCGAACGGAGAGGTGTTTGACCATGGCGGAATCGCACACGGCAGTCGATGCCGGAGTCGGCGGCGAAACCCTTCCACCCGACCCCCTGGAGGACGTGGCGAGGCAGCTCCTGCTGGAGATCGGCGAGGATCCCGAACGCGAAGGGCTCAGGGGCACCCCGGCGCGCTTCGCCCGCTGGTGGAGGGAGTTCAGCGAGTACGACGCGGGTGACGTCGGCACCCTGTTCGAGATGAAGGCGCAGGACCAGGTGGTCATGGTGTCCGACATCAACGTGTGGTCCCTCTGCGAGCACCACCTGCTCCCGTTCTCGTGCGCCATCACGGTGGCCTACCGACCGGTCGGCTCGGTGCTCGGGTTGTCGAAGTTCGCCCGCATCGCCCAGCGGCACGCCCACCGGTTGCAGGTGCAGGAGCGCATGGTGGAGGAGGTCGCGGAGGAGATCGGTGCCGTCACGGGGTCGCCCGACGTGGCCGTGATCGCCCGCGGCGAGCACCTGTGCATGAGCATGCGCGGTATCCGCACACCCGCGCTGATGACGTCGGCCGTGTACCGGGGGATCTTCGAGGACGACGGCCCCGCCCGCCACGAACTGGTGGCGGCGGCGCTGCGGGGCAGGAGCTGACGTGGTCCGCGGACCATCGCGGTCGTCGTCCCCCGGACGCCCGCGGACCGGTCGTCCGGGGGAGTGCCCGTGACCACTCCGCTGGACAGCGGGCGCTACGGCAGCGAGGCGATGCGCGGGCTGTTCACCGACACCGCCCGCTACCGGCTCTGGGTGCGGGTGGAGGGCGCGGTGGCGGCCGTCCAGGGCTCGCACGGGGTCATCCCCGCCGAGGCCGCCGAGCTGATCGCCCGCCGGTCCGAGGCGCACCAGCCGGACCACCGGCGCATCGCCGAGATCGAACGGGTCGGCAGGCACGAGCTGTTCGCCGTCGTGCAGGAGTTCGCCGAGACCTGCGGTGACCACGAGGGCCACGTCCACCACGGACTGACCAGCAGCGACGTCCAGGACACCGCACTGGCCCTGCAACTCGACGGCGCGACCTCGCTGCTCGGGGACCACCTCGTCTCGCTCGTGGAGGCGTTGCGGGACCAGGTGGTCGGAGGACGTGGCCGGGTCATGATCGGCCGCACCCACGGCCAGCACGCGCAACCGGTCACCCTGGCGTTCAAGTTGGCCGTGTTCCTGGAACAGGTGACACGGTGCCTGCAACGGCTGGACGGGCTCCGCGACCGCGTGGTCATGGGGAAGGTCTCCGGCGCGGTGGGCTCGCTCACCGGGCTGGGGCCACCGGGCGCGGAGATCCAGGCGGAGGTGATGGAGCGCCTCGGTCTTCCGCCCGCCCGGATCTGCTCCCAAGCGGTGGCGCGGGACCGGATCGCGGAGTTCGTCAGCTGGGCGGCGCTGACGGCGGCCTGCGTGGAGAACCTGGCGACGGAGATCCGCAACCTCCAGCGGACCGAGATCGGCGAGCTGGCCGAGTCCTTCGCCGTAGGAGAGCAGATCGGCAGCTCCGCCATGCCGCACAAGCGGAACCCGGTGCGCAGCGAGAGGGTGTGCAGCCTGTCCAGGCTGTTGCGCTCGCTCAGCGGACCGGCCCTGGAGAACGTCGTCACCTGGCACGAGCGGGACCTGGCCAACTCCGCCAACGAACGCTTCACGATCCCGGAGACGTGCGTTCTCCTCGACGAGATCCTGATCACCGCGACGTCGGTGGTGAGCGGGCTCCTGGTGTTCCCCGAACGCATGCGGGAGAACCTGCGGCGTTCGCACGACGCGCACCTGAGCGAGTCGGTGCTCCTCGCCCTGGTGGACAACGGGATGACCAGGATCGAGGCCTACCGCGTCGTGCAGAGGGCGAGCTCGACGGCCGCGGCCGACGGCGTGAGCCTGCTGACCGTCGTCGCGGCCGACGACGACGTCACCGCGCTGCTGCCGGAACGGGTGCTGGACGACCTGGCGCTCGGAGGTGCCGGCACGGGCCGGTGCGACCAACTTGCCGACGAGGCGGTGCGGTGGACCGAAGAGGTCCTCGCCGCCAGGAGAGGAGACCGGCGATGCCGGGAACAGTAGTGGTGGGCGGACAGTGGGGCGACGAGGCGAAGGGCAAGATCTGCAGCTACCTCGCCGTGCGGGACGACGTCGCGGTCTCGGTGCGGGCGGGTCTAGGGCCCGGCGCCGGGCACACGGTGGTCCACGAGGGGCGCACGCTGCGGAT
>DATMCA010000332.1:0-3308 GCA_035559015.1 Umezawaea sp.
TCCTCGCGCAGCTCCCGGATCACCGAGGCGAGCGGTTGCACCAGGGCCTCGAGGAACGCGTTGTCCGCGGCCTTGAAGAGGACCTCGTGGAAGGTGAGGTCGGCCTCGACGAATCGTGGGACGTCGCCGGCGTCGTGCGACTCCTGCATCGACTTGATCGCAGTCGCCATCCGCAGCAGGTGATCCTCGGTGCGGCGCTCGGCCGCCATCTCGGCGATGGCCACCTCGATGACGCGGCGGGCCTCGAGCAGCCGCTTGGGTAGCCGGAGCGGCTCACCGGAGACCTGGCCACGCGCCCGAAGCAGCCGCGGATCCAGCGCCGACCACTCCTCGACGGGGTTGATGATGCTGGATCGCCCCTGCTGTACCCGGATCACTTGGGTGGACGCCAGCGACCGGATGGCCTCTCGCACGGTCAACCGGCTGACCGCGAACCGACCGGCGAGTTCGGCCTCGCTTGGCAGCGAGCTGCCCGGGGGGAACGTGCCGTCGAGGACGAGGCCGAGCAGTGCGTTCGCCGTCGCCTCGGCCCTACCAGCGGTCATCGGCCGTCCTCGTTCAGAGACGGTCAGGGGTCGACCGTCGCGTCGAGCTCGAGTGTAGCCAGCTCATCAGACAAGTTGGGTCGTTCCCCTTGACTGGGCCGCGCTGCGGTGGCAACCTATCAGACATCTGATATCTGAGGTGTTGCGGAGGCGCGGCGATGAGTACTGCGGTGGCAGGGGTACAGCGATCACCACACCGCCGGACCGGCACGGACTGGGACACGGACGGGGCCAAGTGCATCCCCGACCGCATGATCGCTCACCCGGCACGGTACTTCGATCGGCTGCCCTGCGACACGGACGCATCCTGCGCCGCGTACGACCGCGCGCGGCCGCGTGCCGGCGGGCTACGGGACCGAAGGGAAGGGGTGATCCGAGTGCTACGCACCCTGCGGGACATGTACGTGTCCGCCCGGTCCGCCCTGTTCGTCTGATCCGGGTTACCCCTCGTTTCGGACCAAAGCGAGCTGGGCGGTCTACGGATGCCGGTCCTCGCCACGAGGACGGTGGTCGCCGCGGCGCGGGCAAAGCAGGCAGGCAGACAACTCGCGTTATCACCGCAAGCCACGTGCCTGGCAGGTCGTAGTCACGACAGCCATGTGCGTATCCATCCCTTGTCCAGCGAGAACGTGCCATCTCGTTCATTTCGGAGGCTGTTGTGACTCATACCGGAACGTCGCTCGGCGAACTCGGCGACCGCACCTTGAGCAAGGTGCGGCGAAGAGTTCTCCCGCTGATGGTGTGGCTGTACTTCATCGCGTTCCTTGATCGAAACAATGTCGGTTTCGCCAAACTCACGATGAGTGAGGACATCGGGCTGAGCGCCACTGCCTACGGTCTCGGCGCCGGAATTTTCTTCATCGGTTACGCGATCTTCGAGGTGCCGAGTAACGCGGGGATGCACCGGTGGGGCGCCA
Organism: Umezawaea sp.; assembly: GCA_035559015.1. GTDB lineage: Bacteria > Actinomycetota > Actinomycetes > Mycobacteriales > Pseudonocardiaceae > Umezawaea. Next base: position 1,463 of record DATMCA010000332.1, read on the forward strand.
GGAAGTGGATCGCGCGCATCCTCGTGACCTGGGGCCTCATCGCCACGGCCATGGCCCTGGTGCAGGGGGAAACGAGCTTCTACATCGTCCGATTCCTGCTGGGCGCAGCCGAGGCCGGGTTCTTCCCCGCAGTGATCCTCTACCTGACCTACTGGTTCCCGGCGGCGCAGCGGGTGGCGGTGCTGGGCCTGTTCATCCTCGCCCAGCCGCTGGCCAATGCCCTCGGCGCGCCGGTGTCGGGCCTGCTGCTGAAGATGGACGGCGTCTGGGGCCTGCAGGGCTGGCAGTGGATGTACATCATCGAGGGCCTGCCCGCAATCATCATGGGCTTCGTCGTGCTGGTCGCCGTGACCGACCGACCGAAGGACGCCATGTGGCTCGAGCCGCAGGAGCGGCGCTGGCTGCAGGACACGATGGATGCCGAGGACGCGGCCAAGTCGGCCGGTGGTAGCCACAGCTTCATGGACGGGCTCAAAGACCCCCGGGCCCTGGTCTACGCCGCGTTGTACTTCGGCCTGGTAATGGGCATCTACGGGCTGAGCCTGTGGCTGCCGTCCATCGTGAAGGCGATGGGCAACCTGTCGACCACGCAGGTCGGGTTCATCGTCCCCATCCCCTACCTGTGCGCCGCCGCCTTCGTCTTCTTCTGGAGCCGGCACTCCGACCGCACCGGCGAGCGCGTGGGCCACGCCACCTTCTCGATGCTGCTCGGCGCTGCCGGGCTAGTGGCCTCCGCCTTCCTGTTGCAGGCCAGCCCAGTGTGGGCAATGGTCGCCATCTGCTTCTGCGCAATGGGGATCTTCTCGGCGATCTCCCCCTTCTGGGAACTGCCGTCCGCGGCCCTGGCCGGGGCTGCCGCCGCGGCGGGAATCGCCCTGATCAACTCGTTGGGCAACCTCGGCGGTTTCGTCGCGCCGTACGCGGTCGGCGCCCTGATCGACCGCACCGGCAACGCCCAAGCCGGACTCTTCCTGCTGGCCGGGGTCTTGCTCGTCACGGCCATCGCGACCTTCCTCTACGGCCGGCGCACAGGGGCGGGAACGATCCCGACCGCCAGCCACGAGGACGTGCTCGCCAAGGTGACGGCCGCCTTCGACCTGCCCGCCGACGAGCTGCACCATCGCGGCGACCCGACCGACGTTTCACAGCGGAGCCGGTGATGGCCGAGCACCGCTCCCGGCAGCGGTACGCCGGCGAGGATCGATCTCCTGACCCTGTCTCGACCATCCGAACGGACGCGAAAGCCCCATGACGAACCCCACCGCGGACCTCACCGCTCTCCCACCGGTACGCGTGGAGCCCGACGCGCGGCAGCGCATCCGCAAAGCGCTGGCCGAGGCCGGCCGCCGGATCGCCGTGCTCGACGACGACCCCACCGGATCACAGACCGTGCACGACGTCGCCGTGGTGACCGCATTCGACCCCGACCAGATCGCCGCAGGCCTCGCCGGACCCGGCTCAACCTGCTTCATCCTCACCAACACCCGCAGCATGGGCGAGGCCGACGCCGTCGCGCTGAACACCCGCGTCGGTCGCATGCTGTTCGAGCTGAGCCGCCGGCTGGGCACGCCCATCGACGTGATCAGCCGAAGCGACTCGACGCTGCGTGGGCACGTCATCGCGGAGGTCACAGCGCTGGACGCGGTGCGCCGGGAGGTACTCGGCCGCGGCTACGACGGGGTGCTGTTGATCCCCGCGTACCTGGAAGCCGGCCGGTTCACCGCGGGCGACGTGCACTGGGCGCGGGTCGGGGGCGAGCCGCGGCCGGTCGGTGAGACCGAGTTCGCCCGCGACGCCACCTTCGGCTTCTCCGCCTCGAACCTGCGCGAGTTCGTCGCCGAGAAGA
>DATMCA010000333.1:0-5958 GCA_035559015.1 Umezawaea sp.
AGCTGGGCTGCTCGAACGCCCTGACCTTGACGACCTGTTCGACGACGCGGACTTCGTCCTGGACCTGCGTGTGGTGGAGTCCACCACCGGGATCGCGGACGCGCCGTGCGATTCGAGCGACGGGTGCGGCAACACGTGCGAGACCAGTGCGTGCACCTCGGTGTCCAACGAGCCCGCCTGATCCCCGCACGGTCGTCGGCGGCCGGGTGACCGGCCGCCGACGACCGCGTCATCACCAACGAACGGAGAGGACGACCGTGGCGGTGTCTGTGTGCTACCGGCACGCCGGCTTGGTGCTGGTCCGTGCCAGCACTGATCCCGGCGACCTCACCCCGCCGCCACCAGGTGCGCTCGATCCCGCGACCCTCGCGCGGGATGGCCGCGCGTGGCTGAGCGGACTGTGGTCGCGTGCGGATGTGCGAGAGGCCGTGCGGTTGGCCAGTCCCGCGTTCGGCGAGCGCATGGATCGACTCGTCACCGGCCCCGCGTCGTCGATGACGGTCAAGCAGTGGCGGCGCGCCGTGCTGTCCATGGCGTCGTATGTGTTGCGGTGGCAGCGACGAGCGACGCCGTTCGGGATGTTCGCCGCCGTCGGAACCGCCACGATCGGTGCCGCGACAGCACAGGTCGGGATGAAGCACCACGCGCGGGTACGGGTCGGCTCCGAATGGATCACGGCCCTGATCGACCGCTTGGAGCACCATGCGGCGTTGCGGTCACGACTCGGCGTGCTCGCCAACAGCAGCGCGACCGTGCGCGACGGTCGGGTGATCGTGGCCGCCCGCGTCGCGGCGGATGCGGCGACTCCGGGTCCCGTGCGAGAGTTGTCGGCCGCGTTCACCCGGCCGGTCCAGGTAGCGCTGGCCGAAGCCGCCACACCGACGCCGTTGGCCGCGGTGACCGGCCGCATGATCGCCCGGTTCACCCAGGTGTCCCCCTCCGCGATCCGCACACTGCTCGACGGCCTGGTCGAGGGCGGGTTCCTCGTCACGAGCCTGCGGCCGCCGATGACAAGCCTCGACCCGCTGGAACACCTGGCAGGCGCGCTGCGCGCCGCCGGTGTGGACGACCTGCCCGACCTTGTAGTACTGCTGCGGGAACTCGACGGTATCTCCGCCCGCATCGCACACCACAACCGCACCGCGGACCTGGTTGACGCCGCTGACGTCCGTGACGCCGTCACCACCCGGATGACGGCCTTGGCGCCCAGTTCCGCTCCCGTGCTCGCCGTCGACGTCAAGCTCGACGCGATGATCGCGGTCCCTCTCGCGGTGCTGTCGGAGGCCACGGCGGCGGCCGAGGTGTTGCTGCGTCTGGGGGCCAGCCCGTTCGGCTCCATGGTGTGGCTGGACTACCACTCCCGCTTCCTGGCCCGCTACGGCCACGGCGCCCTGGTACCGGTACGCGACGTGGTCGCCGACTCCGGACTCGGCTTCCCCCACGGCTACCTCGGCGCACCCGCGGCCCGCCCGTCGTGGCGCACCCTGACCGAACGCGACGCGGCACTGCTGGCGTTGATCCAACGCGCCACTATGGACGGTTCCGACGAGATCGTGTTGTCCAGCAAGGATATCGACACGCTGGCCGTGGGCGATCACGCCGACATGGTGCCGCCCGATCGCGTCGAACTCGGCGTTGCGGTACACGCCGAGTCCACGACGGCGCTGGAGCGGGGAGCGTTCATCCTGTGGGTCAACGCCACACCGCACACGCAGACCAGCATGGCGGGACGGTTCGCACACCTACTGGACGACACCGACCGCGCCCGACTCGTCGAGACCTACACCGCCGGCGGCGACAACCTTGACGTGGTGGCGATGCAGCTGTCGTTTCCGCCTCGCCGCCCGCACAACGACAACGTCACGCGAGTCCCGCCACTGCTGCCTGATGTCGTGTCGCTGTCGGAGTACCGCGACGACTCCCCCATCGGCGTCGACGACCTGGCCGTCACCGCCGACGCCACCCAGCTGTACCTGGTGCAACGTTCCACCGGGCGGCGGGTGATCCCTCGGATCCCCCACGCGCTGGACCTCACCGTGCAGACCCCGCCACTGGCCCGGTTCCTCGCCGAGGTCGCCGACGCGCGCAGCGCGGTCTTCAGCGGTTTCGATCTCGGCGCGGCCCGCACCCTGCCGTATATCCCCCGCATCCGGTACCGGCGCACCGTCTTGTCGGCCGCCCGCTGGCTGCTCACCGCCACCGACCTTCCCCGTCACGGCACCGACGAGCAGTGGCAGCAGGCGCTGCTGGACTGGCGGCGACGCCAGCGCGTCCCGTCGCGCATCGTGCTGCACCAAGGCGAACTGCGCCTGCCGCTCGACCTCGACCACCACGTGGACCGCGTGGTGTTGCGTACCCGCCTGCGCACCACCGACCGGGCTGAATTACGCGAGGACGGCCAGCCCGGCTGCCACGGTTGGATCGGCCGCCCCGCGGAGCTGCTCATCCCGATGACCGCAACGCACCCGGTGACACGTCCACTGCCAGCGACCGCATCGGCCTCAGCAGCCGGGCGCCCTGGTGACGGTGAGGTCCTGCACGCCCAACTGGTCGGCAACCCCGCACGCTTCGACGACATCCTCACCCGGCACCTTCCCAGGCTCGCCGACCAACTCGCCGAGCGGATCGAGAGGTGGTGGGTCCGACGCCACCACGACCTGATCCACCCCAAGACCGATCACCATCTCGCCATCTGCTTACGCCTGTCCGATCCCGATCAATACGGGCTGGTCGCCGCGATCGTGGCGGCGTTCGCGAATGACCTGCACGACCGTGGGCTTCCCGCTCAGCTGCTCTTGACCCCCTACCATCGCCATCCCGGCCGCTACGGCGAAGGCCCGGCAGGCGTGGTCGCCGAGCACGTGTTCGCCACCGACACCGCGGCCGCCCTCGCGCAGATCACGGTCACCCAATCATCGAACGTGCCCGCGCCTGTGCTCGCCGCGGTGTCGATGGCGCGCTTGGCCGCGGACTTCGCCACCGAACCCGATCACGAGTACCAGGCACTGCCGCAGTGCCTGCCTCGTGAGCATGGGCCGCTGGATCAGTCTCTGCGCGACCAGGTCTTGCGCTTGGCTGACCCGACCGACGGCTGGCACGCCGTGCGTGCGTTGCCCGGCGGCAACACCGTGGTCGACAGGTGGGATGCCCGCGCCACCGCGTTGCGTGCCTATCACCGGGTGCTGGTGCAGCAGCGTGATCCGTCCACGGTCCTGCGGACCTTGCTGCACGAGCACCATGTGCGGGCTGTCGGGGTCGACCCGGACGTCGAGAAGACGACGGGCAGGCTCGCCCGCGCCGCTGCCTACCGCTGTCTCGCTCTAGCGGGCATCCGATGAACGCCAACACCGAGGCGCAGACCGGCACCGAGCCGGTGCTCCTCACCGCCGACCAGATCGCCGACCAGAGCTTGTGTCAATGGCCATTCGTTCTTCCCCGTAGACGGCCTGCAGTTCTCCCCGCTGGCGGCCACTCAGATCTCCCCAACGGCGGCCAGATAGTTCCCCGCCGTGGGTCGGGGTTGAATCAGTTCAACGGCATCACCCCCTTGCCCGAGGTGGCCTGAGCGAGCCGGAAACTGTCACCTTGGGTGACCACGACATGAGCGTGGTGCAGCAGCCGGTCGACGGTCGCGGTGGCCAGGGTCTTGGGCATGATCTCGTCGAACCCGGACGGGTGCAGGTTCGAGCTCACCGCCAGCGCCCGCCGCTCGTAAGCGGCATCGACCAGGCGGTAGAAGCCCTCAGCGGCATCCGGACTGACCGGCAACAGCCCGATATCATCGACGATGATCAGATCCGTGCGGATCAGCCTCGCGAGAGCTCGGGTGATCGAATCATCGGCGCGGTGACGACGCACCAGGACGCCGAGATCCTCGATGGTGAACCACGCGACGGTCAGCCCGGCCTCGACCGCGGCCTGCCCGAGCGCTTCGCAGAAGTGCGACTTGCCGGTGCCGGATGGACCGCAGATGCAGAGGTTTTCCTTGCGCTGCACCCATTCCAGCGACTTGAGTGAGTCCTGGGTCGGTCGCGGTATCGTGGACGCCTGCTCGTCCCAGTCGCCGAAGGTCTTCCCGGCCGGGAACGCCGCCCGCTTGCGGCGGGTGCGCAGGTTGGCCGCGTCCCGACCGGCGGCCTCCTCGGCCAGCAGCACCCGGACGACCTCGGCGGGATCCCAGCGCTGGGCCTTCGCGGTCGGGATCAGGTCGGTCAGCGACCGCCGGATATAGGGCAGCTTCAGGCGTTTGGTCAGCTCGATCGCCTCGGCCAGCGGGTCGCCGCCCGAGCCCGCGACGGTGCGCATCGGGGTCGCCATCACGCCTCCCTCTCCTCGGTGGTGTCGGTCAGACCAAAGTTCGACCAGGCCGACGTGCCCGGTTGCAGGCTGTGCGCCTCACCCGCCCTGGTCGGCTCGACCTGCTCCCGGCCGGCCTGGTGGGCCAGGATCCGGATCAGGTCGTTCTCGGCGAACCGGCCGGCGATCGCTGCCGTCCCGAGCGCCTGGTCGACCTCGGCGGCTGGGTGGAGCTTGGCCAGCGCGACCGCCTCGGCCATCTTCGGCCGGATCCGCCGGGCCCCGGCCGCGGCGGCCTCCACCAGCCAGGACGCCGCCCCCGGCCCGAGTGAGAGGAACGCCGCTTCCTGGGCCGAGGTGGCTTTCGGGATGCGGTCACCGTCCTTGTTCTCCCGCGGCGGATAGTGCTCCGCGACGATCACCGGGGTGCCCGGCGTGGACCGGGCATGACGGGCCACCTCGGTCGGACCGTCCTGGTCCACGGTGGTGACGATCAACTCGTCGCCGTGGAACCGGGCCCAGACCCGCGTGTCGACCAGCTTGTGCGGCACCGAGTAGCGCACGCCTTCCACCGAGATCGTGCAGTCCCAGTTCACCCGTCGGGTGGTGCCGAACGCGACCGTGAACGGCTGACCGGGCAACGGATGCAGCCTCGTTCGTTCCTCGGCCAGCGCCTCGACCGGGCGACGCCGGGTCTCGCGGTGCTCGCGGTCGTTGACCTGCTCGCAGAACTCGCGGCAGGCCGTCTCCAGTTCGCCGAACTTGCGGTACTCGCCCAGCAGGTTTGCCTCGGTGGGCACGAGATCGGCCTTGGCGATGCGCACGGTTGACTCCGAACCGCCCTTGGACTGCGGGTCAGCCGGGACACAGGTGCGGATGGTCATCCCGTAGTGCCGGCCGACCTTGACGATCTCCGGGTTGCGCACCGCGATCCGCGCGACATGGTCGACCGACACGGTCTTCTCGTTGTCGGTCAGCGCGTAGGTCGGGACCCCGCCGATCCTCCGCAACGTTGTGTCCAAACAGGACACGATCGTGGGCAGCGTCTTGTCCCACACAGGGATCACCACCCGGAACCGCGACCAGGCCAGCCACGCGCACCACAGGCTCGTGCGCCGCCCGCCGATGCGCGGCCCCTCGCCCCAATCCCACTGCAGCCACAATCCCGGCTCGGTGATCCAGGGCCGGAATACCCGCCGCTGCCCGGCGGCGAACCGCTGCTTCACCGCTGCTACCGCCCGGCGGGTGGTGCGTTCCCCGCCGGTGAAGCCCATCGCGGTGATCCGGCGGTGCACCACATCCGCCCGGACCCGCCCGCCGGAGCGGACCACCAGCTCCTCGATCTTCTCCAGATACTCGTCGATCGGACGAGCCCGATGCTCACGGGCCACCGGGCTCTGCCCGGCCTCGCGCAGTTGCACGTAGCGGGCCACGGTGTGGTGGTCACACCCGGCCAACTCGGCCGCGGCGCGGTAACTGCCCGTGAGGTCGTATGCCTCAAGGATGTCCATGATCTCCCTGCTCGTCTTCACCGGTCGACTCTTCTCGACCGGCATCCCGGACTGCTCACCGGGGAGATATCTGGCCACCAGCGGGGAGATCGCCGGCCACCTATGGGGCGGTAAATGGCCGCCTACGGGGATTCTTCACTGGCCGCGGTCA
>DATMCA010000334.1:0-2517 GCA_035559015.1 Umezawaea sp.
GCCCACACGATCCACATCCAGTAGATCCCCATCGCCGACGGCCCGTCCGCGTTCACCCGCCCCCGCTCATCCCACCACTCGACGTACCGTTCGAGCCATCGGATCGGGTTGAACGTCATTCAGGAACCTCACGTGCTCAGCCGGGCCTCGATGCTAACCCGCGCGAACCCCACCCCGCCGCACGTAGGGTCGTCCTCATGAGCAGCGTGACGGACAAGATCGCGGCGCGTCTTCCCAAGATCGTCAGCGACCGCGGCGACCGCCCCCCGGTAGTGGCGGCGGTCCGCCTCCACGGCGTGATCACGCCGACTCCCACTCCCATGGCCCGCAACTCCATCAGCCTGCAGAACTTGGAGTCGGCGCTGACCAGGGCCTTCGACCACGACCGCCTCGTTGCGGTGGCCCTGCTCATCAACTCCCCCGGTGGCGCTCCCACCCAGTCCGCCCTCGTGGCCGAGCGCATCCGCGAACTGGCGGCCAAGAAGAACGTCCCCGTCCTCGCCTTCTGCGAGGACCTGGCGGCTTCGGGCGGCTACTGGCTGGCCTGCGCGGGAGACGAGATCTACGCCCACGGGACCTCCATGGTCGGCTCGATCGGCGTGGTCAGCGCCGGTTTCGGCCTGAACGGCCTCCTGGAGCGCTACGGCGTGGACCGCCGCGTCTACACGGCGGGCGTCAACAAGGTCCGCCTTGACCCGTTCCAGGCCGAGAAGCCCGAAGACGTGGAATGGCTCAAGGGCCTGCACGGCCAGTTGCACTCGCAGTTCATCGACTGGGTGAAGGAGCGGCGCGGCAGCAAGCTCACCGCCTCCGACGACGAACTGTTCACCGGTGAGGTCTGGACGGGTGTGAAAGCCGCCGAACTAGGCCTCGTCGACGGCATCGGCACCGTTCGCAGCGTCATCTCCAAGCGCTTCCCGGACGCCGAGATCAGCATCGCCGAGCCGAAGAAGAACCTTTTCGCGAAGCTCGGACTGGCCGGAGCCACCACCCGATCGGGGGACTTTGTCCTAGATGGTTTGGCGGCGCTGGAAGAACGTGCTCGCTGGTCCCGATTCGGATTGTGAGATCAAGGTTCCCCAACGGCTGGTCGGCGGCGTAGACACGACCCCTCGCAGATGGGCAAGATGCGCACACAGTGAGCATCCAAGACAACACCGGCCTCCTCGTCCTGGCGGTGGACGACGAGGCGCCCGGTCTGAGCGAGATCAAGTTCCTGCTGGAGAGCAGCCCGCACATCCGCCGTGTGCTGACCGCCTTCGACGCCGCCGAGGCGTTGCGCATACTGCGCGGCGACTACGACGACGAGGTGATGCAGCGCTCGAAGGAGGGGCGCCCCCCGGTGGACGCGGTCTTCGCGGACATCAACATGCCCGGATTGAGCGGTACCGACCTGGCCAGGGTGCTGAACGCGTTCCGCGCGCCGCCCGCCCTGGTGTTCGTGACGGGGGTCGAGCACTCGGAGGCCGTGGTGGCGTTCGAGGTCGGCGCGCTGGACTTCGTCACCAAGCCGATCAACGACGACCGGGTCAACAAGGCCATCGCGCGGGTCGTGGACCGGGTCAACCAGACGCCCGTCGTGGCGCCGGAGAACCAGCCCGCGTACGTCGAGCCGACGGACGAGGAGGTCATCCCGGTCGAACTCGGCGGGACGATCAAACTGGTCCCGCGCGCGACCGTCCGGTTCGTCGAGGCGCAGGGCGACTACGCTCGCCTGCACACCGCCGAGGGCAGTCACCTGGTCCGGATCCCGCTGGCGCAGCTCGAAGAGCGCTGGGCCAACGCCGGTTTCGTCCGCATTCACCGGTCGTACCTGGTGGCGCTGCCCCTGGTGAGCGAACTGCGGATGACGTCGAACGGCTACGCGGTCGTCATCGGCAGCGGTGCCGACGCGAAGGAGCTGCCGGTGAGTCGAAGGCACACGCGGGAGTTGAAGGAGCGCATCGTGCGTCCGCCCAAGAGCAGTTGGGGATGACCAGGAACGACATCGGGTCCGGTCCGCCCGGACAACCGGACCAGCCGCAGCCGGGTGAGCGCGACCCCTGGCTGGAGGTGTCCGGCCGCAAGCAGCGCCGTCGTCGCGTCGTGCTGGCCGACAGCAAGGGCCGCGGCAAGGTGACGCGGACGATCGTCGAGCTGGAGGAGCAGACCAGCGTCGGCGAGAAGCTGGTGCGGGACCTGATCAACCAGCAGCTGCGGACGGCGTTCCTGCTCGGCGGCAGCACCCTGCTGTTCCTGTGCCTGCTGCCCGCGCTGTTCCTGTGGGTGCCCGCGATCTCCCGCGTGGAGCTCGTCGGCGTGCGGCTGCCGTGGATCATCCTGGCGCTGCTGCCGTTCCCGCTGTTCTACGGCATCGGGTTCTTCTTCCGCCGCACCGCCGAGCGCCACGAGCGCGACTTCGTGAGCATGGTCGACCGCTGACATGACCAAGGACCTGTGGAGTCTCTCCGGCGTCGTGGTCGTCGCGGTGGTCACGTTCCTGCTCGGCTACGTCGGTTCGCGGCGGGCCAACTCCAC
>DATMCA010000335.1:0-2179 GCA_035559015.1 Umezawaea sp.
CGCGAGAGCGGGGAGTTGAGAACAACTGAAGATGGGCGTTTAGCTCAGCGGGAGAGCGTTCCGTTCACACCGGAAAGGTCACTGGTTCGATCCCAGTATCGCCCATAGTTAGCGGATAGCCCCTGACCTACAAGGTCAGGGGCTATCCGCTTTTTGAGCACTACTCGGAATGACCGGTTTCAGGGCCTCGGTGTAAAAAGCGGTGTAAACCGGATACCCCTGCGGCCCCTCGTCCAGGTGCGGGAATAGGCCACCGATGGTCATCCGCCGCCTGCTTGTCGTTGTCCGGTACGTCGGCCGAGTAGGTGTCGAGGGTGAACGCCACAGTGGCATGACCGAGCCGGTTGCTGATGATCTACGGATGTACAGCCGAGCGCACAGCGATCGTGGCACAGCTATTCGGGCGCTCCCGCTCGCCGCTCACGGCACGGATCAGGTCGGGATCCGTCTCATCCGGATGCCTGCTGACGGCGCTAGGGCAGTTCGACGCCCTGGCCGAGCACGGAGTCCCACGCCTGGAAGATCTGCATGACGCCGACCGCGGAGGTTTCGTCGAGGAGGTTTCGTCGAGGAGGTTGCGCGGGCCGGAGGCGACTGCGAGCAGGGCGAAGTAGAACACCAGGCACGTCTGCTTCTCCGGCGACTTCTGGTGGGTCTCCAACTCGCCCAGCGTTGCCGGGATGACGCGGTTGGCCAGTCGGCTGATCCCGGTGACCCCGCCCGCGGCGAAGTCGTGGGCTCCGCGCACGATCTGCTCGCGAGCCGCGGTGATCTCCGGTGTCGGGGCGGGGACTTGTGACGGGGTGAAGGTGCGCGCGTTGACGACCGCGCCGAACAGGGCGCTCACGACACGGCTGCCGTGCTCGACGGTGTACGGGGGTTGGCGCGGGCCCGCGCCCATGAGGTAGTCGGCGATGTCGTCGAGCAGGAGCACCTCGACCGCGGGCATGGCGTCGACGGTGAGGGCGGCGAGACCTTCGATGCTCGCCTGCTGCCAGGACTTCTTGGTCATGGTGATCCAATCCGGGTGGGGGGCGGGAGGTCGTCCGCCGCGACTCGGACGGTCCTCCCGCGCGCGACTTCGGGGTTGGGTGTGCCGGTCGCGCGGGCGGTGCGGCGGCGCGCGGGCTGCCGACGTCACGGCTACGAGACGATCTGCTGTGCGACCGCGAGCAAGGCGAGCGCGGGCCTGCCACGTACACGTAGCCCGCGTGCGACCGCCACCAGAGGATCAGGCGGCGGCTGTGCCGGGGCAGGACGTCGAGGTCGACGACCGCCACCCGCAGCGAGCACCACAGGGTCGAGGGCAGCAGGACCGAGATCACGAGCAGTGCGACCGCCGACTCCACCGCCGTCACCCCGCGAGGAACAGGTTGGTGATCACGAAGACGTTGAGCGCCAGCACGACCAGCGTGATGACGGCGCCGACGACGATCGTGCGGACGCGGTTGGCAAAAGAGCCCATGACGTCCCGCCGGGCGGTGAAGATCATCAGGGGCAGGAGTGCGAACGGCAGGCCGAACGCGAGCGCGACCTGGCTGAGCACGAGCGCCTCGGTCGGATCGGTCACCACCGCCAGCACGACCAGCGCCGGGACCGCGGACACCGCCCGGCGCAGCCACACGCTGCTCTTGCGCCGCAGGAAACCCCGCATGACCGCCTGTCCGCTGTAGACGCCCGCGCACGCCGAGGAGAGCCCGGAAGCCAGCAACCCGATCGCGAAGACCGTCGCGAACACCACCCCTGAGCGCTCCAGGAACGCCGCGTGCACCGACACCAGCGAGTCGCCGGTACCCGCGGGCAACGAGGTCGCTATCAGGAGCATCAGCAGGTTGACGACACCCGCCAGGCCCAACGCGATGATCACGTCGCGCCGCAGGAACCGCAGCACGGCCTTGGTGCGCAGCGTGCCCGGCCGGTCGGGGCTCAGGCCGCCGATCAGCGAGGAGTGCAGGAACACCGCGTGCGGCATCACCGTGGCGCCGATGATGCCGCACGCGATCAGCGCGCTGTGCGAGTCCGGCAGGCTCGGCACCAGCCCGGCCACCGCGGCGACCGGGTCGAGCGGCGAGTTGACCACCAGGTAGGCGAATGCCAGCGCCAGCACGAACAGCAGCCCGACCACGACCACCGAGAAGCTGTCCCGGCCGCGCACCCGCAACCGCAGGATGACCATCGT
>DATMCA010000336.1:0-4570 GCA_035559015.1 Umezawaea sp.
GGAAGATCGCGCCGGCGTTGTTGGCGGGCAACACGTTCGTCGCCAAGCCGAGTGAGATCACGCCGCTGTCGACCATCAAGCTGTTCGAGATCCTGGCTGAGGCCGGTGTGCCCGCCGGGGTCGCGAACCTGGTGCTGGGCACCGGTCCCGAGGTCGGCTCGGTGCTCGTCGAGAGCGACGACGTCGACCTGGTCTCGTTCACCGGCAGCCTCGGCGTCGGGCAGTACATCATGCGCTCGGCGGCGACGTCGTTGAAGAAGGTCGCGCTGGAACTGGGCGGCAAGAACCCGAACATCGTGTTCGCCGACGCCGACCTGGACACCGCCGTCGACTACGCGCTGACGGCGGCGTTCTTCCACGCCGGCCAGGTGTGCTCGTCCGGCACCCGCCTGATCGTGCAGGACTCGGTGTACGACGACTTCGTGGCCGAGGTCGCGCGGCGCGCGGACCTCGTGCGGCTGGGCAACGGTTTCGACGCCGACACGGAGAGCGGGCCGCTGGTGTCGGCCGAGCACCGGGCGAAGGTCGAGAGGTACGTGGAGATCGGTCTGGCCGAAGGGGCCCGGCTGGTCGCGGGCGGCAAGCGGCCCTCTGAGGCCGCCTTGCAGGAGGGGTTCTTCTTCCGCCCCACCGTGTTCGCGGACTGCACCCGTGAGATGAAGCTGGTGCGGGAGGAGACCTTCGGCCCGATCATCACCGCCGAACGCTTCAGCACCAGGGAAGAGGCGGTGTTCCTGGGCAACGACACCGAGTACGGGCTGGCGGGCGGCGTCTGGTCGCAGGACCTGGAGAAGGCCCAGTGGGTCGCGCGGAAGCTGCGGCACGGCACCGTGTGGATCAACGACTTCGGCCCCTACCTGCCGCAGGCGGAGTGGGGCGGCTTCAAGCGGTCCGGCGTCGGCCGCGAACTCGGGCCCACCGGCCTGCACGAGTACTGCGAACCGAAGCACGTCTACCAGAACCTCAAGCCCACGGCGCAGAACTGGTTCGCTAGGAGTCCTGATGCCTGAGTACGACTACGTCATCGTCGGCGGTGGCACCGCCGGTTCGGTGCTCGCGGCCAGGCTGTCGGAGGACCCCTCGGTGACGGTGTGCGTCGTCGAGGGCGGGCCGAGCGACGTCGACGACCCGCGGGTCCTGGAACTCCGCAACTGGATCAACCTCCTCGGCTCGGAACTGGACTACGACTACCCGACCGTCGAGCAGCCGCGCGGCAACTCCCACATCCGGCACTCCCGCGCCCGCGTGCTCGGCGGCTGCTCCTCGCACAACACGCTGATCAGCTTCGTCCCGTTCCCGCAGGACCTGGACACGTGGGGGCCCGGCTGGGACTGGGACACGTTCGGCCCGTACTACGACCGGCTGCTGAACAACATCATCCCGGTGGCGGTGGCGGACCGGAACCCGATCGCGCTGGACTTCATCGCCGCGGCCAAGGCGGCGCTGGGCGTTCCGGAGGTCGAGGACTTCAACGCCAAGCCGTTCACCGACGGCACCGGGTTCTTCTCGGTCGCCTACCACCCGGAGACCGGCTACCGCTCCTCCGCGTCGACGGCCTACCTGCACCCGATCCTCCCGCGCCCCAACCTGACGCTGATGCTGGAGACGTGGGCGTCCAGGGTGTCCTTCGAGGACGGTCGCGCGATCGGTGTCGTCACGTCGGCCGGTTTCGTCTCCGCCCGTCGTGAAGTCCTGCTGTGCGCGGGCGCGATCGACACCCCGCGGCTGCTGATGCTGTCCGGCGTCGGGCCCGCCGAGGACCTGTCCGCGTTGGGCATCGACGTCGTGCACGACCTGCCGGGCGTCGGCGAGAACCTGCTGGACCACCCGGAGTCGGTGATCATCTGGGAGACCGACGGCCCGATCCCGCTCAACTCCGTGATGGACTCCGACGCGGGCCTGTTCGTCCGCCGGGACCCCACCGACCCCCGCCCGGACCTCATGTTCCACTTCTACCAAATCCCGTTCACCGCCAACACCGAGCGGCTCGGCTACCCGGTCGTCGAGCACGGCGTGTGCATGACCCCGAACATCCCCAGGCCGCACAGCACCGGCCGGATGTGGCTCACCACCGCGGATCCGACGGTCAAACCCGCGCTGGACTTCGGCTACTTCACCAACCCCGACGGGTACGACGAGCAGACCCTGGTGGACGGGTTCCGGATCGCCCGCGAGATCGCCGCACGGGAACCGCTGAGGTCGTGGCTCAAGAGGGAGATCGCCCCCGGCCCTTCGGTGACCACGGACGAGGACCTGTCGGAGTACGGCAGGCGCGCCGCCCACACCGTCTACCACCCGGCCGGGACGTGCGCGATCGGGACCGTGGTGGATCCGTCGTTGAAGGTCATCGGGTTGCGGGGGCTGAGGGTCGTGGACGCTTCGGTGTTCCCGACGATGCCGACGGTGAACCCGATGGTGACCGTGCTGATGATCGGCGAACGCGCGGCGGACCTGATCCGCGAGGGGTGAACCCGTGGAGCTTCCCCGCGCGGGGAAGCTCCACGGGGTCAATCGCTGTCCGCCAGACAGACATCCCAAAGTACCTCTATGCACCAAATAGAGGTACTTCCTCGACACGTCCTTAAACTATAATGGGCAGCCGAGGTTTACACAGCATGAGCAGTCTATTCCGCAATATCGAGGAGCAAGTCCATGGCCTCTAACATTGTTAGCGCAGCAAGCGTATCAATAGCCCTACTTGCCCTAGGGATTGCCCTATGGCAAGGCACCCTAGCACGACGACAGGTCGCTCACAACGAAAATCTAAACCGAGCAAAATTACATCAGGGTATCGCCAAGCTATTCATCGAAGTCGACAAATTTCTAGTAGATAACGCAGATCTTCGCCCATACTTCTACGGAAACCGGCCCACGCCAACAGGAGAAAAGCAAAGAGATAAAGTGGTCGCCATGGCGGAAATGTTCGCCGATCTGGCGGAATACTGCACGGCAACTGAGATAGTCCGCCCAGAACTCGCTGGCGACTGGGATAGATACTTTCAACACCTGTACACCAACAGTCCAACCTTACGCGAGTACTGGGCAAATTACAGAGATTACTACCCAGATCGAGTAAAGAAGTCTTTCAGGATAAGCGGCGCTAGTTCTGGGTAATTTTACCACCGAATCCCTGAAACCCCAATAGGCTCAGCTTCCCATCCAACAACCACGTGAATCACAACAAACCGGCAAATGCCCCCATCCAGGAAGAACCGCAAATCCGCCTCCAGAACTGCCCGGGTTCGAGAAAATGTCAGATTGAGGCCGGAAGTGGACGAACGACAAATAAAGCTCGGACAAACGCTCAGCTCACTGATCGAACGCAGCGGGTACAGCAGAAATAGACGAGAAATCCTCAACGCCCTCGACATCAGCCCCGCGGCACTCTCGCAGTACGCCCGCGACCAGACCCGACCCAGCTTCCAGAAGCTGGTGGGATTAGCAGAGTTCTTCGGGGTCAGCCTCGACTACCTGGTGTTCGGCGAGGCCCATGAGCCCGTACCCGACCACAGCCTGCTGACCGGCTACATCGAGACCTCCTGGCAGCGCGTCTCGGTCAACACTCGACGCCACACCGCATTGGTGGGGCGTGTGGGGCGAGTTCTGGCAGATCGGGTCGACCATGTCGCGCGCGAATTAGCGGAATCGCCGACCGCCGGACGTGAAGGCCTGATCCAGGACGACGAAGCCGCTCGCATAGAACGTTTCTGCCTCTCGGTCGACATCTTGACGCTGAACCTGGAATACGACTTGATCGTCATGCCCGACGGAAGAGCCGTCGCAGGGAAGTTCATGGGTGTTGTGGCGTCGAACGTGGCGAAGGGATGCGACTACCGCTTCCTGGTGCCCGCGGATTCAGGGCCCGTGGTCGACCAGTTCCGCGATCTGCTCACCGATCGCGTGGGCGGCGACCTCGTGCGTCGGAACTGCTCGTTCCGCCGAGCCACGCAACCCGTGACTTCGGGAACCGCCCTTTACAGACTCGATCTGGACGCTTTGGATAGCGAGGAGCCTGCTCTGCTCGCGCAGATGCAGGACTACATCAGCGTCAGGGGAGAACTGGGCTACGTGATAAGACCGAACGAGGACTCGAACGCCGACATGGTGATGAACAAGGAGCACCGCGACCGGGCGCAGGTCGCGTTCGACGTGTTGTGGGGCGCGGCGAACAGGGTCTGACGCCGTGTCCTACGATCCCGCGGTGCCCGGTGTCGTTGCGGGGATGGTCATCGACGTCTTCGACCATCCGAATGCTGATTTCATCCGTCTTGCGAAGGTCGACATCGGACTCGACAAGGTTCGAATAGTGTTCGGTGGACCGGCGTTGGTCAGGGCGGGTGACTTCGTGCCCGTCGCCCTCCCCGGAACTCGTTTGCCGGGGCTCAAGAAGATGCGGCGCACGAAGTTCCGGGGAGAGGTGTCGCATGGGATGTTCTGCAGCAGCACGGAGCTCGGCTGGGAGGTGGACGGTCCCGACGAGGTCGCGATTCTGCGTCCTACCACGTTGGCTCCAGGAACCAGTCTGGACGACGCGGACTGGAACGTCCTCAAGGCCGACGAGACCGACTTC
>DATMCA010000337.1:0-7897 GCA_035559015.1 Umezawaea sp.
GCTCTGCTCCCTGGGCAGCAGCGCGTCCTCGTGCTCGACGTACAGCACGCCGCGGAAGCCCTCGTCCAGCAGCGCCGCGACCACGCCGGGCCACGGCAGGTCGCCGGAACCCAGCGAGCGGAACCGGATCGACGGGCCGGGCCCGTAGCGGGACCAGCCCGCGCCGGGCGGCCGGTCGGTCCCGGTCCAGCGCTGGAGGTCCTTGGCGTGCGCGGCCCCGAGCCGCGTACCCCAGCCGCGCACGACCGACACCGGGTCGTACCCGACGGCCGCGAGGTTGGCGACGTCCAGGCACACGTCCACGTCGGCCGCGTCCAGCACGGCCCGCGTGCTGTCCGGGTCGTAGGCCACCTGCTTCGGGTGCGGTTCGACGAGCACCCGGACTCCGTGCTCGGAGGCCAGTTTCAGCACCGGTTCGGCGGCCTCGGCCCACGCCTCCACGTTGTCGGCCCAGGAAACCCCGCTGTGCCACCAGGACAGCCAGCGGGACAGGTCGGGGACGCCGAACATCAGCCGCACCTGACGTGCGCCGAGGTCGGCGGCGATCCGGATCGCCTGCTCCGCGTGCCGCAGCGCGTGCGCCCGCTTCTCGTCGGGTGACCCGGCCAGCACGGGGTCGGTGTGCGGGCCGTGCGGCCCCAGCAGGAGTTGGGTGTCGCGGCTGTTGCTGACGCACGTCACGGCCACGCCGGTCAGGGCCTCGCGCAGTTCGGACCGGTAGGTCGCGTCGGTCGCCCATCGGTCGGCGTCCACCAGGCCCGACGTGGTGTCGGTGGGCAGGTCGACCGCGTCCACACCGGTCGCGCGAGCCGCGTCCAGCGCTTCCGCCAGGCTCCCGCCGCCCCACGCGGCCAGGCACAGCCCGAGCGCGATCGGCCCGGTCGCCGTGGTCTGCTGGGCCGCCGGGCGCGGGGGATCGGCCAGGGTCAGCGTCCACGCGCAGTCGTCCAGCGCCCAGTCCGGCACGCCCGCGGCCAGCGCGGCCCCGATCGTCGCGTTGGGGTCGGTCACGGCGACGACCTCGCCCAGCACCTCACCCCGGAACAGCTGGAGGAACTCGGGGCAGCCGAGGAAGACCCCGCCTCCGGCCGCCACGGTCCACTCGCCCTCCAGCCCGGCCGCGGCGGCCGCCGCCCGGACACCGAGGCCGAGTTCGGCGATCGCGTTCGTCACCAGGTCGCCCGCCACGAGGTCGTCGTCGAGCCACGCCCGGACCACCACCGGGGCCAGCGCGGCCACGCCCGCCTTCGGGTACGCCCGCCGCGCGAGGTCCCGCGCGGTCGCCACGCTGAAGTGCCTGGTCAGCGCCGTGTCCGGGCCTCGGCCGTCCAGTGCGCGCACGGCGGCGCGCAGTCCGGACAGGCCGAGGTCGTACGCGCTGCCCTCGTCGCTGCCGAGGTACTCGCAGCTCCCGACCCGCACGGCGGGGGAACGGCCGTCACCCGCCAGGAACCCGGACCCGGTGCCGCACACGACCGCGACCCCCCGCCCGGACAGCGGTGGGGCCACCAGCCAGGGCAGGGCGTCGTTGGACACGACGACCCGCCCGCGCAGGCCCGCCCGTTCGGCGGTCCGGCGCAGGCGTTCCAGCTCGGACCCCGGATCGCGGGGGTCGATCGTGGCCGTGGCGATCCAGCCCTCGCCGACCCGGCCGCCCAGCGAGGCGGCCAGGTCGGCGAACACCTTGCGCAGCACGGTGTCGGCGTCGGGGCTGGAAGCCGGGTTGATCGAGCCGTACCGCCGCCTGCCGCCGGGACCGGCCACCGCGGTCCCGGTCCCGCCGGCGTCGATGGTCCACAGTGGACTCACAGTCGCTCCCTCGTCAACGCCTCCCGCACCTCGGCGGTGGTGACGTCCTCCACGATGGCCGTGGTGCCCAGTTCCACCGGCAGCACGAACCGCAGGCTGCCGTCGCGGATCTGGCGGATCTTCGCCAACGCGCCGAGGACGTCCTCGACGTCCACCTCGACCCCGAGGTCGGCCAGCGAGACGGGCAGCCCGAGCCTTCTGATCAGCGCCACCACCCGGTCGGCCGTCGCCGGGTCGACGACCCCGCGCGACCTGGCCACGTCGATGGCGACGGCCATGCCGAACGCCACGGCCTCGCCGTGCAGCACCGGGCCGTAGTCCGTCACGGTCTCCACGGCGTGCCCGACGGTGTGGCCGAAGTTCAGCGGCCTGCGCAGGTCGACCTCGTACGGGTCCCGGCCGACCAGTTCGGTCTTGATCGCGCTGGCCGCGTGCACCAGCACGTCGACGGCGGGCGACCGGCACTCGACCAGGTCGTCCACGTTCCGCTCGATGTGCTCGAACAGCGCGGGCGAGGCGATCACGGCCTTCTTCACCACCTCGGCGAGCCCGGCCCTGGCCTGCCTGCGGTCCAGGGTCTCCAGGTACGCCAGGCAGGAGATGACCGCGCGCGGCTGGTAGAACGCGCCCACGAGGTTCTTGGCCTGGCTGTGGTCGACGGCGACCTTGCCGCCGATGCCCGCGTCGACCTGCGCCAGCAGCGTGGTCGGCATGTTCACGTACGGCACCCCGCGCATGTAAGCGCTTGCCACCCAGCCGACGGTGTCGGCTATGACGCCACCACCCAGTGCGATCACGACGTCGCGTCGGGCGAAACCTATCTGCGCCAACCAGTCCATCAGCTCGAACGCCGTGGTGGCCGTCTTGCTCTTCTCGCCGCTGGGCACCGACGTGGTGCCGAGCAGCTGGTCGTTCTCCCGCAGCGCCTCGACCACCGGACCGGAGTGCAGCTCGGCGACGACGTGGTCGGTGATCACGACGGCTCTGCGGCCGTCCAGTTCGGCCAGCAGGACCCTGATCGCCGCGTCGACGTCGGGCACCACGTCGATCCGGTATGAGTCTTCTCGGGTCACCTCGACGTGCACGACGGAAGGTCCGTCAGGCAAGGGGATTCGGTCGGTGACCAAGTAGTCGCGACTGTCCATCTGTCTCCTTTCGGGGATCACCCGATAGGCACCGGTTGGCAGCTCGTCCGTGTCGGCGTTACGTTGGGTTCACGAACACTGAACCCAACGTAACCCAAGTAGTGAAGGGAGACAGTGTTGGCAAGTCCGCCGCCACCCCGTCCGAACACCAGTGGATTGATCTTCGCGGCCACGAGTTGGGGATTGTTCTGGGGAGGCTGGGCCGGGCTCCTGCCCGAGGTCAAGGACCAGATCGGCGCCACCGATTCGGAGTTCGGCCTCGCCCTGTTCGGCGTCCCGTTCGGTGCCCTCCCCGCCATGGTCATCACCGGAAAACTCGTGTCTCGATTGCGCGAAAGGGCACTCCCGCTTGTACTTTTGGCCTTCGCCGTGGCGTGCGCGCTACCGGGTTGGACGTACTCGCCGGTGACCTTCGCGGCCTCCCTCGTCCTGGTCGGTGCGACGTCCGGGGCCATCGAGGTCGCCCTCAACGCGACCACCGCCGCGCACGAGGCGCGGGACGGCGTGAGGCTGTTCAACAAGGTCCACGCCGCCACCCCGCTGGCGATGGTCGTCGCCGCGCCCTCGGTGGGCTTGGCGCGCCAGTTCGGCGCTTCCTCGCGCGCGGTGCTGCTGGTCATCGCCGCCCTGGTCCTGGTGAGCGCTTACCTGGCCGTGGACCGGTCCGGTTGGCGGTCGCAACCGTCCACTTCGGACTCCGCCACTCGCGTTCGGGTGATGACGCCGCTGTTGGTCTCTTTCGGCCTGGTTGCGGCGATTGTCCTCTTCATGGAGAACGCCGTCGAGCAGTGGGGCGCGATCCACCTGGAGCAGAACCTCGGTGCGGGACCGCTGCTCGGCAGCACCGCCCCCGCCGCGTACATGATCGGCCTGGCCGGCGGGCGGATGCTCGCCCAGTGGCAGGGCGAACGGTTCTCCGGCCTCACCGTCGTCGTGTTCGGCAGCGTCCTGGGCGCGGCCGGTCTGCTGCTCGCGGTGATCACCGAGCCCGTCGGGCTGCCCGCCGCGTTCGCGCTGGCCGGGTTCGCGCTGGCGGGTGTGGGGCTGGCACCCGCCGTGCCGACGCTGCTGGGCATGGCGGGCAAGTCGACCGACGACGAGGGCAGGCCCGCCGCGATCACCACCGTCACCACGATCTCCTACCTCGGCTTCCTCGGCAGTCCACCGCTCGTCGGTCTGATGGCGGCGGGCTGGGGCCTGTCGACGGCGTTCGCCGTGATCGCGGTGGGCGGCGTGCTGGTGGCGGTGGCGACGGCGCTGCTGCGCGTCCCGAAGCCCGAAGGCGTGGCCGGGTGAGGGCACTGGTGGTCGGCAGCGGCTTCCTCGGCGCCGCCGTCGGTGCCCGGCTGCGGGCGCTCGACGTGGAACCCGTGGTGGCGTCCCGGCATCCTCCGGGCACGGCCACGTCGCGCGGTCTGCCGTGGCGGGAACTGGACGTGCGCGATCCGGCGGCCTGCCGCGAGGTCGTCGCCGACACCGACGCGCTGGTCGTCGTGCACGGCCCGTCCGACATCACCTGGTGCGAGCGGAACCCGGCCGAGACGGCCACCGCGCACGCCGGGGGAGCGGCGAACATCGCGGCCGCCGCCGACGGCCGCCCGGTGCTGCTGATCTCGACCGACAACGTCTTCGACGGCACCCGCCCCAGCAGTGCCGAGACCGACGAGGTGTCGCCCGCGAACGCCTACGGCCGGGCGAAGCTGGAGGCCGAGCGGACCCTGCTCGACACCGGGTCCGCGCTGGCGCTGCGGGTGAGCCTGGTCTACGGCTGGGAACCCGACGGCATCCGGCCGAACTTCTTCACCACGTGCGTCCGGTCGCTGCGCGACGGCAGCGGCGTGGACGTGCCGGACGACCACTGGAACACCCCGGTACTGGTCGACGACGTGGCCGCGTGGACCGTCGCGCTGCTGCTCGCGGGCCGCACCGGGCTGCTGCACCTGGGCGGCCCGGAACGCCTCACCCGGTACGCCTGGGCGCGGCGGATCGCGTCGGTGATCGGCGCGGACCCGGCGCTGGTGCGCAGCCAACCGCGAGCCGAAGGCCACTACGCGAGCCGTCCCGTCAACGCCTGCCTGCACAGCGTGCGAGCGCACGAACTAGCCGAACTGGCCGCCGTCGCGCCCAAGGGGGTGGACGCGGGAGCGGTCGCACTGACCAAGAACGACGTCGTGGAGGACTGATGAGCAAGCACCTGTTCCTGGCCAGCAAGCGGGCCGTCGTCACGTACGCGCCCGACCCCGACACCGGACTCCTCAAGGCCTGGCTGGCCCCCGGCGGCACCGGCAACGTCGTCGCCGAGCAGGCGGGCTACCTCGACGTGTCGTGGATCGTCAGCGCCGACACCGACGACGACCACCTCGCCTCCGAGCAGAACCCGGACGGCATCGTCACCGAACTCCCGTCCGGCCGCGAGATCACCGTGCACCCGCTGCGGCACGACCGCGAGACGTTCCGGGTCGTGCAGGACTTCCTGACCGCCGAACTCATGTGGGCGGGCAACAACTACGGCTGGGACAGGTGGACGACGCCCACCTTCGGCGAGGAGACCCGGACGGCGTGGCGGGCGTTCGACGAGTTCACCGAGGACTACGCCCGTGAGCTGCTGGCCCGGTCCGCCGACGTGGCCGACCCCGTCTACCTGGTGCACGACTACCAGCTCGTCTGCGTCCCCGCCCGGATCCGGGCGCAACGCCCGGACGCGCCGATCCTGCACTTCGTGCACATCCCGTGGCCGTCGGCGGACTACTGGCGCATCCTGCCCAAGCCGATGCGCACCGGCATCATCGAGGGCATGCTCGCCTCCGACGTGATCGGCTTCTTCGCCGACCGCTGGTCGCGCAACTTCCTGTCCTGCGTGGAAGACCTGTTCCCGGACGCCGTGGTCGACCGCTCGGCAAGCACGGTCACGTGGCGCGGCCGGACGTGCCAGGTGCGCACGCAGGTGCTCGGCTACAGCCCGGAGACGCTGCACCGCAGGCGGTCCACCATGCCCGAGGGCATCGAGGAGTGGGCGGGCGACCACCGGCTGGTCGTCCACTCCGGACGGACGGACCCGATCAAGAACGGCTGGCGCGCGGTGCGGGCGTTCGTCCAGGCGGTCAAGGAGAACCCGGCGCTCGAAGGCACCCGGATGCTGGTGCGGATGAACCCCAACCGGCTCTACGTCGAGGCGAACTCCGACTACGTGCGCCGGGTGGAGGAGGAAGTGGCCGCCGCCAACGCCGAACTGGGCGAGGACACCGTGCGGACCCACTGCGACAACGAGGTCAACCACAGCTTCGGCTGCTTCGAGCGCGCGGACCTGTTGATGTTCAACTCCACCGTGGACGGCCAGAACCTCAGCGTCTTCGAGGCACCGCTGGTGAACCGGCGGGACGCCGACGTGATCATGTCCGAGATGCTGGGCGCGGCCGAGGTGCTGTCGGGGGTGTGCCGCTCGGTCAACCCGTTCGACGTGTCCGAGCAGGCGGAGGCCATCGCGGCGGCCCTGCTGGCGTCGCCGGAGGAGCGGGCCGCGTCGGCGCTGGAACGGCGTGAGGCCGCCGAACCGTGGACGCTGGAGCGCTGGGTCGACACCCAGCTCGCCAGCCTGGGCCTGCGCTGATGCACCCCGTCACGGGGGTGGACCCGAAGGACGACGCCTACTACGAACTGGGCGACGTGCGGCTGGTGCGCGGCGAGGGCGTGCGGATGTGGGACTCCGACGGCCGCGAGTACCTGGACTGCGTGTCGGGCACGTTCAACCTGGTGCTGGGCCACAACCACCCGGCGGTCGTCGCGGCGATCAAGGGTCAGGTGGACGACCTGGTGTTCGCCAGCTCGTCGTTCCAGACCGACCCGACGAACCGGGTCATGCGGCAGCTCGTCGAACTGACGCCGGACAACCTCACCAGGGTCAACCTGCGCAGCTCCGGCGGGTCGACGGCGAACGAGGGCGCGATCAAGATCGCCCAGTGGCACACCGGAAGAAGAGACGTGATCGTCCCGTTCCGCGGTCACGTCGGCCAGACCGTCGCCGCCGCCGGGTGGAACGGCTCGGCGCGCATCCGGGCCCCGTTCCAGCAGCACATGCCCGGCGCGCTGCACGTGCCGGACCCGTACTGCCACCGGTGCTTCTACAAGCAGGAACCGGACAGCTGCGGGAAGCTGTGCGTCGACCGGATCGACGACTTCATCACCTACGCGTCCACCGGCAGCGTCGCCGCGATGATCATCGAGCCGATCAGCGGCGTCGGCGGCAACGTCGTCCCGCCGCCCGGCTACCTCCAGCGGCTGAAGGAGTTCTGCGACGAGCGGGAGATCGTGCTGATCTTCGACGAGAACCAGACGGGCCTGGGCCGCACCGGGTCGCTGTTCGCCGCCGACCACTTCGGCGTGGCCCCCAACATGATCACCGTGTCGAAGGGCCTCACCGGCAGCGGCCTGCCGCTCGCGGCGATCATCACCGAGGAGGAGCTGGTGGGGATGCCGCGCAACCTGCACGGCTTCACCTACGGCAGCCACACCCTGTCCGCCGCCGCGGCCGTCGTGACGCTGGACATCGTGCGGCAGCCCGAGTTCCTGGCCAACGTCCGCGCCACCGGCCAGGTCATCCTCGACCGGCTCACGGCGTTGAAGGAGCGCTTCGACTTCCTCGACGACGTGCGCGGGGTCGGGCTGATGCTCGGCGTCGAACTGGCCGAACCCGACGGGTCGAAGTCGCCGAGGCTCGCGACGGCGTTGAGCAAGGCGTTGGGAGACCTCGGCGTGATCACGCGGGTGTCGGAGCACGGTCTCGGCAACGTGATCGAACTGCGGCCACCGCTGATCCTCACGATCGCCGACGCGCACCTGATCGCCGACCGGTTCGCCGACGCCCTGGAGACCGTGTGGACCAGCTCGCCGTCGCGCTGACCGCCGACGGTCCCCGCCTGACCCGCGAGCCGTTGGCGCGCAGCGGA
>DATMCA010000338.1:0-4037 GCA_035559015.1 Umezawaea sp.
GTACCGACACTGGTTGTCCTGCCCGACCGCTCATGATCCGGGCAACCGGGACCCGCCAGCAGGGTCAGCGAAGTGTGGAGACGAGGGGAATCGAACCCCTAACCCCCGCCTTGCAAAGGCGGTGCTCTGCCAATTGAGCTACGTCCCCTCTCGGGGGCGGTAGACGAGCGCCCGCCCTCACAAGGTTCAGTCGGTGGGTGCGGTGGCCTCGCGCCAGAGGTCGGCGTCAGCCTTGGCAGCCTTGTTGCGCTTGACGAACAGCAGCACAGCGCCGGCAACCGCAACCAGAGCGATGATCTTCTTCATGGAAGCTCCCGTTCGATGACCCGGTGGTCGACCACCGGGGGTCCAGGGGGACCTGCCCCCTGGCGGGGTTTGG
Organism: Umezawaea sp.; assembly: GCA_035559015.1. GTDB lineage: Bacteria > Actinomycetota > Actinomycetes > Mycobacteriales > Pseudonocardiaceae > Umezawaea. The sequence continues at coordinate 380 of DATMCA010000338.1, forward strand.
GGGTTCGACCCCCAATGTTATAACGAATCGGTGAAGGCGGGTGAAGAACACCCGCGCGGTTCACCTTATCGATCGTGGGCCTAGGAGGACTCGAACCTCCGACCCCTTCGTTATCAGCGAAGTGCTCTAACCGTCTGAGCTATAGGCCCTGATTGGTGCAACGACAGGAAGATTACCGTACCGCCTGCCGCTGCCCCAAATCGGGGGTGCCTTGATCATTCACGCTCGGAGAGCGTGAGCTCCAAGCCACCCGCGAGGTCCGCCGACACGTTGTAGACGAACGCGCTGACCGTGGCCAACGCGGTGAACAGGACGATGTTCACCGCACCGATGATGGCCGCGACACCGAACACGCGGCCCGCGCTGATGAGCGGGTCACCCGCCTGCTCGCTGCCGGACAGCAGGTCCTGCGCCGTGTTGTTGATCTTGTCCCACACGCCCATGCCGTTCAGCACGCCGTAGAGCACGCCGATCGCCACCAGCCACACGAAGAACAGCGCCACGCTGAGCACCAGCGCGAGCTTCAGCACCGACCACGGGTCGACGCGCTTCACCTGGAGGCTCGCCCGGCGAGGCCCTCGGCCCGGACGCCTGGCGCTGGGCGCCGCAGCGCCCGGCCGGGCGCTGGACGAGCCCAGGTTCACCGACGTCCGGTTGGCACCCGCGGCCTCCGCCGCCGCCACGCCCGGCGGCACCGGTCGGGCCACGGCGATCGTGTCCGGGTCCTGCGCCGGGTAGGCGGGCTGCTCGACGGGCTCGGGTTCGACCGGGGTCACGGTCTCGTTCGTCGGGTAGCCAACCGTTTGCGCCTCGGCGTACTGCGCGTCGCTGGTCACCCGCTGCCAGGGCGGGGGCGCGGCCGCGACCAGGTCGAGCCCCTCGGGGCGCTCGGTCGGCACGTTCGGCAGGGACTCCACCTTCGCCGGCGGCACGGCGGGCGCCGACTGCACCTTCGCAGTCGGCTCCGCTGTGGACTGCTCGGCGGCCTTGGGGGGAGCGGGAACCGCGGCGGGCGGCGTCGCGACCGCCGCCTTGGCCTGCGACTTCGAGATCTCGACGGTCGCACCGTCGGGGACCTTCGCAGGCTCGGCCTTCTCGGCCACCTTCGGGGCGGCCGACTTCTCCGCACCGTTCGAAGGCGCGGCCTTGTCGGCGCCCTTCGCCTTCGACCCCTGGTCAGCACCACCCTGCAAAACAGGTTTGGTGATCACCGCCGTCTTGTCCGCGTCCCGACTTGCCGGGTTCTCGGATGAAGTCACGAGCAGTCCTCAACCTCTCGTCCGCGTTAGTTGGCGGGCTCAGCCTCGTCCCCATCAATGGGGACGTCGGAAGGCTCGTCGGCGTTGCCTGCGACGGCGATCAAAGTGGTGCCCTCACCGAGGTTCATCAGCCGGACCCCCTTGGTCTGCCGCCCCGCCTTGCGAACCTCCTTGGCGCTGGTCCTGATGACCCCGCCGGTAGAGGTGATCGCGTACAGCTCGTCGTCGACGTCGACGATGAGCGCTCCGACAAGCCTCCCACGTCGGCGGTCGTGCTGGATGGTCAGCACACCCTTTCCGCCGCGTCCCTGAACCGGGTAGTCCTCCAGGGGCGTGCGCTTCGAGTACCCACCGTCGGTGGCCACCAAAACGAACTTGCCCTCTTCGACCACGCCCATCGACAGCAGCTCGTCGCCGCCGTTGAAACGCATGCCCAGCACGCCTGACGTGGCCCGCCCCATGGGGCGCAGCGCCTCGTCGGTCGCGTGGAAGCGGATCGACTGGCCGTCGGTGGACACCAGCAGCAGGTCGTCCTCGGAGGAGCACAGCACGGCGCCGACCAGTTCGTCGTCGTCGCGGAGGTTGATGCCGATCAGACCACCCGATCGGTTGGAGTCGAAGTCGGACAACTTGGACTTCTTGACCAGTCCGGTCTTGGTGGCGAGCACCAGGTACGGCGCCACCTCGTAGTTCTTGATCTGGATGACCTGGGCGATCTCCTCCTCCGGCTGGAACGCCAGGAGGTTCGCCACGTGCTGGCCGCGGGCGTTGCGGTTGGCCTCGGGCAGCTCGTACGCCTTCGCCCGGTACACCCGGCCCTTGTTCGTGAAGAACAGGATCCAGTCGTGCGTGGAGCACACGAAGAAGTGCGCCACGATGTCGTCCTGCTTGAGCTGCGCGCCCTGGACGCCCTTGCCGCCGCGCTTCTGCGCCCGGTACAGGTCGGTCTTGGTGCGCTTCGCGTAGCCGGTGCGGGTGATCGTGACGACCACGTCCTCGACCGCGATCAGGTCTTCCATCGACACGTCGCCGTCGAACGGGATGATCTGCGTGCGCCGGTCGTCGCCGTGCTTGTCGACGATCGCCGTCAGCTCGTCGCGCACGATCGCGCGCTGGCGCTCCGGCTTGGCCAGGATGTCCTGGAGGTCCGCGATCTCCAGTTCGATCTCGGCCAACTGGTCGATGATCTTCTGGCGCTCCAGGGCGGCCAAGCGGCGGAGCTGCATCTCCAGGATCGCGTTCGCCTGGACCTCGTCCACGGCGAGCAGCTCGATCAGGCCGGTGCGCGCGATGTCCGGGGTCGACGACCGGCGGATCAACGCGATGACCTCGTCGAGCATGTCCAACGCCTTGACCAGGCCGCGCAGGATGTGCGCGCGTTCCTCGGCCTTGCGCAGGCGGAACCGCGTCCGCCGGACGATGACCTCGATCTGGTGCTTCACGTACTGGCGGATCATCTGGTCGAGCCGCAACGTGCGCGGCACCTGGTCGACCAGCGACAGCATGTTCACGCCGAACGAGTACTGGAGCTGGGTGTGCTTGTAGAGGTTGTTCAGCACGACCTTCGCGACGGCGTCGCGCTTGATCGTGATCACGATGCGCATGCCGCGACGGTTGTTGGACTCGTCCGCGATGTTCGCGATGCCGGTCAGCTTCTGGTCGCGCACGAGCGCCGCGATGTTCTCGACCAGGTTGTCCGGGTTCACCTGGTACGGCAGCTCGGTGACGACCAGGATCGTGCGGCCCTTGGCGTCCTCGTCGACCTCGATGACGGCGCGCATCTTCACCGAGCCGCGGCCCGTGCGGTACGCGTCCTCGATGCCCGAGTTGCCGAGGATCAGGCCGTAGGTCGGGAAGTCCGGCCCCTTGATCCGCTCGATCATCGCTTCGAGGGTCTCCTCGTCGGAGGCCTCCCAGTTGTCCAGCGCCCACACCACGCCCGACGCGACCTCGCGCAGGTTGTGCGGCGGGATGTTGGTCGCCATGCCGACCGCGATGCCCGAACTGCCGTTGATCAGCAGGTTGGGGATGCGCGCGGGCAGGACCTTCGGCTCTTCGATCCGGCCGTCGTAGTTCGGCCGGAAGTCGACCGTGTCCTCTTCGATGTCGGCCAGCATCTGCATGGCCAACGGCGTGAGGCGGCACTCCGTGTAGCGCATGGCGGCCGCGGGGTCGTTGCCCGGCGAGCCGAAGTTGCCGTTGCCGTCGACCAGTGGGTAGCGCAGCGACCAGCTCTGCGCCATGCGGACCAGCGCGTCGTAGATCGACGAGTCGCCGTGCGGGTGGAACTGGCCCATCACGTCGCCGACGACCCGGGAGCACTTCACGTACCCGCGGTCGGGCCGGTAGCCCGAGTCGAACATGGCGTACAGGATCTTGCGGTGCACGGGCTTGAGGCC
>DATMCA010000339.1:0-2710 GCA_035559015.1 Umezawaea sp.
TCCTCGCGCACCGAGGACGACCAGACCCCTTAACGGGTGCCCCGCGGCAAGACCAGGCGATGACCTCGCAGCGTTGGGGACAGCCGCCGCATGAGGGCGGCGAAGATCGCTCGGTCCGCCCAGTCCAACCGCGGTCTCGGGTTGGCACGGCGGAGCACCGCGACCTCATGCCGCAGCACGAGGAGCTCGACGTCCTTGGTAGATGCCGTTCGCCCCAGTAGCAGGACCAGCCTGAGCATCTGCTGGAAGATCAGATACAGAAGCCGCAGCGACATGGCGGCGATCATGCCCGATCGCCGGGAGCGTCCGATCATCCCTGGTCAGCAGCGTGTACCGCGAGTTTTGGAACCCCACAGGCCCGCTGGCCCGGCAGGGGCCGATGAGCGCAAACTGCTATACCGGGAACCCCGGGGGCGGTGGTCGAGCTGTTCCCCCGACGGGCGCCGGTGCCACGAACCCTGCCCGATGTCCTGGACCGCGTGTTCCAGTTGCAGTACACGAGCCGGCTCGCCCTGGACGCCGAGTTCTTCGAGCGGATCAGCCACATCGTCGACCTGGTGGCGCGGATCGACGCGGCGCTGCCGCCGGACAGCGACATCCGCGACGACCCGACCTATCGACAGATCCGGGCCCACCGCCGGATCGACCACCTCAACGTCGTCACCTCGAGCCTGCCGAGCGACCAGTCCGCCACCGCCGACTTCTCGTGGGCGTCCTGCGAAACGCGGATCCGGTTACGACGACGCGGTGGCCCAGGGAATCGGCAACCCGAGGGCGCCGGGGCTGCGGCTCGGCGCGACGGCGGCCCGGGAGGACGCGGCCCCGCGCCGGTGGAGAACCGACGCCGGCGGCGCTCACGAGGTCGTGGGGCGTCCCGCGATCTGGTCGCCGGCGCCCAGCTTGGGCCAGCCGTCGTCGGCCCATGTCAGGCTCCGCAGACCGAGCTTCGGTGCACCGTCGGCCGTTCCGTCGTAGTAGTGGTAAGCGATCACCCCACCCGAGACCGACTCGCCGCCCGGGCCGATACGGTCACCCGACGACTCGAGGAGGGTCGTCCCCCCGCCCTGCACGAGTTCGCGGCCGTCGCGGTCGACGTAGGGGCCGGTGACTGTCTTCGACCGCCCCACGACGATCCGGTAGGTGCTGTCGACGCCCTTGCAGCACCGGTCCCACGACGTGAGCAGGTAGTACCAGCCGCCGTGGCGCACGATCGACGGGGCCTCGACGGCATTGAGGCTCACCTTGCGGTCCGCGAGGTGGTGTCGGGTCTTGTCGGCCGAGCGCTTCCCGGAAGGCCACTCCAGCTGCACCATCTGGATCCCACTCCAGTAGGAGCCGAACACCAGCCAGGGCGTGCCGGTGTCGTCCTCGACGACCTCCGGATCGATGGCGTTGAAGTCGCTCGCGGGCAGCGAGCGCACGACCTTGCCCTGGTCGACCCACTTGTAAGCGGGGTCGGCAGGATCCAGCGTGGTGTTGGTGGCCAACCCGATCACCGAGTCGTTGTGCCCGATCGTCGACACCGCGTAGTAGAGGTAGTAGGTCCCGCCGTGCTCGTGCACCGCGGGCGCCCACATGTTGTTCGCGCCGGGCACCGTCTCGTGCAGCCATGCCGGCATCGTGTCCCAGATGGTGCCGGCGTAGGTCCAAGTGCGGCCGTGGTCGGCCGAGCTGCGGACGTCGATGGTGCCGCCGCCCTTGTCCGGCTTGCCGGAGGCGAACACGTACCACTTCCCGCCGGGACCGTCGGTCACGAGCGCGGGGTCGTGCACGTCGAGGTCGCCGCTCAGCTGGGTGACGGTGCGGGCCGTCGGGGGTGCGGCGATGGCGGCCGGCGCCGCGGCGACCGCGGCGAGGCTGAGCAGGGCGGCGGTGACGGTCAACAGCGACGCGAGACGCACGGGCGTGCTCCTTCTCTGCCGGAACCGGAAGGCTGGCGAGTGAGCGGCCACGGTAGGGGCGGCAGGTCGCCGGTCCGGGTGCGACACGCGCGGGGACGGCGGTGGTGATCGGAGCGTTAGATTGTCATAACGAGGCGGTCATCCTCACAGCGGGCGACGTTGACGCAAGTGCGCAGGGTCGGGCGACCTCGGGGTAGTACTTGGGGTTCTCCCCGGCGGTCCTACATGCCGTAGTCCCGGACCACCCGAACCTGGCGGAGTCGGGCGTTGCCGTGCAGCGTCACCGTCGTCCGGAAGGCGTCGGCGGCGCTGTAATCCGCCAGGAGAGCAGCAGGATGACCTCGCCGGGGCTGAGTACGGCGTCGCGCGGGGGGACCGCCGGTCCTGATGCGGTCATGCTCGCCTCGGGTCGCGTCAGGTGCTTTGCGCCAGTCGCCGTGGACCGGACAATGGCCTTGCATGCCAGGGCGGTCAGCACGGCTGTTGTTCCGGCTGTTTTCGCAGGTAGAAGCGGTGCGCGGGTGCTTAACGCAAGGCCATCGCGCCGTGGGCCGGCCACTGGAGCGCCGTCCGAGGTCGCCCGTCTGGCTGGGTTATCACTACCTGCTCTTCTTGCCGATCAGCCCAACGGCGGGGTGCTGGCCGAGGAACTCGAGGGCGAGGGCCTTCACGTGGCTGACCTGTGGATCGAGCAGGTCCAGCGGTCTGCGGCGCTGGTGGAGCAGGTCTGCTGCGCCGAACAGAGCGCGCACGGCCGCCGCGGAGAAGAACTCCACCCCGGACAGGTCCACCGTCGATGCGCCCGCGGT
>DATMCA010000340.1:0-5669 GCA_035559015.1 Umezawaea sp.
GGGCCCGAGCCGGATTCCTCGGCCCCCACAGCGCGAAGGTGCTGTCCGACAACGGACTCGGCACCGGGATGCTCCACAAGGGACGATCGCACGGCGTGTGCGCGTTCCGCGGCGGGAACGGCGAGTTCGCGCTCGACTACGGCCGACTGGGCCGGGGCCAGGTACACACGGTCTACCCGCAGCAGGACCTGGTCACCGACCTGATCGCCCGGTACCTCGACCGGGGCGGCGAGCTGCGGTTCGGCGTCACCGTCACCGACGTCGACGCGCGAACGGCCACGATCGGCTACCGCGACGCGAACGGCGAGGGCCGCGCGACGGGCCGGTTCCTCGCCGGGTGCGACGGTGGCAACGGCGCGACCCGCCGGGCCATGCCGGACTCGGCGAACCGACACCACCAGGACCACGGCGTGGCCTGGCTCGCGGTGCTCGCGGAAGCCCCCCAGAGCATGGCGGCGGTCACCTACGCCATCCACGACGACGGGTTCGCGGGCCACATGGCCCGCAGCCCCGACGTGACCCGCTACTACCTCCAGGTCCCGCCCGGCGACGACCCGGAAACCTGGACGGACGACCGGATCTGGGCCGCGCTGGACACCCGGATGCGGACCGCCGAGTTCGGCCCGCTGCACCGGGGCCGGATCACCGAGCGCCGCGTCGTGCACCTGCGCTCGGAGGTCCTCGACCCCATCCAGCACGACCGGCTGTTCCTCGTCGGCGACGCGGCCAGCCTGATCAGCCCGTCGGCCGCCAAGGGCGCGAACCTGGCGATCATGGAGGCCGAACTGCTGGCCCGCGCGCTCGTCGACGCGCTCACCCGCGACGACCACGGCGCCCTGACCGCGTACTCGCGCACCTGCCTGCCGCGCATCTGGCGGGCGCAGGAGTTCTCCCGCTGGATGGTCGACCTCCTGCACGGCCCCGCGGCCACCACCGCCGACGCGGACTTCCACCGCGCACTGCGCCACGCCCGGCTCGACAGCCTGCGCGACTCCCGCGCCCACCAGGACTTCTTCGCCGAGCACTACGTCGGCATCTGACCAACGGGGAAACACCATGATCGCGACAACAACACCACTGCTCGCCACAGCCGACCTCGTCCGCGTCAGCGCGGCGATCGACCTGATCGGTGCCAACGACACCGCGTCGGTCCTCGCCGCGGCCCTGCCATCGCTGGACGAGGAACACCGCACCGCCCTGGCCGGGCACGTCACCGTCGACCACGTGGCACTGCTGATCTTCCCGGAATCCCTCGACGGGCTCGCCGAGGAACTGACCGCACAAGGCGTCCGGGTAGGCGGGATGGCACCCAGCGTCGTCGTCCGCGAACGGCTGGGCACCCGGTACGACCTCCCGCCGCACGCGCTCAAGGTCGGCATCCTGCGCGCCACGGTCACCGACCGCACCGGTCTGCCGCGCGAACTGGAGATCTTCGCGATGGTCACGCCACCGGAGCTGGCGCACATCGCCGAGGACGAGCGCCGCCACGGCCGCGAGAACCACTTCGCGCTGACCGTCCGCCGACCCGATCCCGTTGTGCTGCGCGGACTTCGCGCCACCATCGCCACCGCGATGCGCCCGGACGGCGGCGGCTACAACGGCCACGAGAACTCCACCGTCCTGTACTTCCGCGCCGCGCACGGCACCGACCCGGCGTTCCGCAGGCTGGAACTGGTCTGCGCGGGCCGGTTCAGCGGGGTGCTGGCCGCCCACCAGCGCGAGTCGTGCGCGGGCACCGAACTGCTGCGCCTGCTCACCGGCGCGTGGGCGACCCAGGCCATCGCGACCGCCGCCGAACTGCGCCTGTTCGACCACCTCGACACCACCGCGGCACTACCGGACCTCGCCGCCGCCACCGGGACCGACCGGCACAGCCTGGCCCGGCTGCTGCGCTACCTCACCGCGCTCGGCGTCGTGCACAGCTCGGGAACCCGGTACGGCCTCACCGAACCGGGCGCCCTGCTGCGCTCCGACCAGGCGGGCTCGATGCGCCCGCTGGCGCTGATGTACGGCGGCCCGTTCTACCGGTCGTTCGCCGCGTTCACCGACGCCGTCCGCACCGGGGCCGAGTCCTACGCGAAGGTCTTCGGCACCCACCACTTCGAGCACATGGCCACCGACCCCGACCTGGCCGAGCTGTTCCACCGGTCGATGGCCTCCAGCAACGCCGTGTTCGCCGGCGTCACCGCGGCCCACGACTTCTCCACCGCCCGCACGGTCGTCGACGTGGCCGGCGGCAACGGCGAACTCCTGTCCCGCGTCCTGCGCGCCAACCCGGCCCTGCACGGCGTCCTGCTGGACCGCCCGCACGCGCTCACCGCGGCACGGGACCGCCTCGCCGACCTCACCGACCGCGTCACCCTGCTCCCCGGCGACTTCACCAGGTCCGTCCCCGACACCGGTGACGTCTACCTCCTGTCGCGCGTCCTGCACGACTGGGACGACGACCAGTGCCGCACCATCCTCACCACCTGCGCCCGCGACATGCCCGCCCACGCGGAACTCCTGGTGGTCGAACGCCTGCTCCCCGAAGCCGACGACACCGACTCCCTCGCCATCCCGTGGGACGTCCACATGCTCTGCAACACCGGCGGCCGCGAACGCACCGAATCCCACTACCGCACCCTGCTCACCCAAGCCGGCTTCACCCTCACCGAAACCCACCCCCTGCCCCTGGACGCCCACCTCCTCCGCGCCCGCCGCCTCGGCTAGTACTGGATCGTGATCTTCATGCCGGAGTGGCTCGTCGACGGTGGCGGCCGGCCTGGGATCGGGCCTGGTGCGCGACGAGTGCGGCCAGGCCCTTGCCCGGCTGGAAGAACTCCTCCACCCGCCGTCTTGGTCCAGCGACTCCGACCAGCACGGTCAGCGGCACGGGTGCGGGCGGGCAGCAGCGGTAGTAGGCGAGTTCGCCGGTGCGGCGGTCGCTGATTCCCAGGTCGGGTCCGACCCCGGCGAACGGACCCACAACCCGGTCCACGAGGTACTTGAACGCCTCCTGCCGGCCGGCGGCGGTCATCATCCGGCCGCCAGAGGCAGGAGGTTCTTTCACAGGCCCAACTGGTCGCGCATCGCGTCTTCGTCACGCAGGGCCCAGTGCTCGACGATTCGGCCGTGGCGGACGCGGACCATGTCCAAGCCGAGGACTTCGTAGCGCCGGCCGGAGTCCGTGTGGGTGCCCCGGGTGGTGTACCGGTTGACGGAGGTGTCGCCGGAGACGACGTTCTGCTCGATCGTCACCGAGACGTCGTGGAACGCGCTGCCCGCACTCACCTGCTCCCACTTCCGTCGCCAGGCTTCACGTCCCCGGTGATCGCCTTGGGTTCCTCCCCGGTGGTCGACGACCTCGGGGTCGATCAGCTCCAGTGCGTCTTCGAGCCGGCCTTCCAGGACCTGCGCGTAGCTCTCGACGCAGCGCCGGTGAATCTCTCCCGGTCCTGGGCGCGCGGTGCCTTCTGCTCCCTGCGGCATGCGGAACCTCCTCTGGTGGGAATACCCGAGCACCATAAGTGGGGAACTCCCCACTTATGGTGCTCGGCTACCGTAACCGGGGAAGTCCCCGATTGACCAGGAGGGTCATGCCGCCGAAGAGCGCCGGACCTGCGCCGCGTGCGGAACCCCAGCGTCGTCGCGCGGACGCTCAGCGCAACTACGACCTGCTCGTGGCTGCGGCCAGGGACGTCTTCCGCGACCACGGCGTCGACGCCCCGCTTGACGACGTCGCCCGCCGGGCCGGCGTCGGCAACGCCACGATGTACCGGCACTTCCCGACACGTCGCGAACTGATCATCGCCGTCTACTCCGAAGAAGTGGCCGAACTCTGCGCCCGGAGCCAGTCCCTCCTGGCCGAGGATCCTCCCGACGACGTCCTCTTCGACTGGCTTCAGGACTTCATCGCCCACGTGACGGCCAAACGGGAACTGGCGCTGTCGATCACCGATGACCGCACCGGTCAGCGCTCCGCGTTGTTCGACCGCTGGCACCACTCGATGCACACAGCCGCGTCCGCACTGCTGACCCGAGCGCAATCCGCCGATGCTGTCCGCGCCGACCTCACCGCATCAGAACTCCTCGCCCTGGCCAACGGGATCGCCCTGACCACCACCGACTCCACTCAAGCAGAGCGACTCGTCCTCCTGGTCAGACAGGGCACGGACACTCCCTCGACACCGGACGACGGCATCCGCTGAAAGCGGCGAGTACGACACCGACTCCCACCCCTACCCCTGGACGCCCACCTCTTCCGCGCCCGCCGCCTCGGCTAGGAGCGGTCGGCGGCGGCTACTCGGCCCGGTCGCGGGCGAAGCGGTCGGTGGCGGTGACGATCGCCGTGGTCATGCTGCCGCCGCTGTGGCCGGTGTCGTCGAGGACCACGAGCTCGCTTCCTGGCCAGGCCCGGTGCAGCGCCCAGGCCGTGCCGAGCGGACCGCTGACGTCGTAGCGCCCGTGGATCAGCACGGCGGGGATCCCGTGCAGCCGTTCGACGTCGCGCAGCAGCTGTCCGTCCTCCAGGAAGCAGCCGTGGGACCAGTAGTGGGTCACCAGGCGGGCGAAGGTCAGCTGGAACGCCGGGTCGGCGACGGAGAGGGAGGGGGTGGCGTCGGGGGCGAGGGACATGTGCGTGTCCTCCCACACGCACCACCCGTGCGCGGCCGTGGCGCGGACCTCGGGGTCGGGGTCGTGCAGCAGTCGGCTGTAGGCGGCCGACAGGTCACCGTCGCGGTCGGCGGCGGGCACGCCCTCGCGGAACCGCTCCCACTCGCGCGGGAAGACCCGGCCCATGTCGCGGGTGATCCAGTCGGTCTCGCTCCGGTCGCCGTTGGTCACCGCCGCGAGCACCATCTCGCTCACCCGCTCCGGATGCGCCTGCGCGTAGGCGAGAGCGAGCGTGACACCCCACGAGCCACCCCACACCAGCCAGCTCTCGATTCCCAGGTGGACCCGCAACGCCTCGATGTCGGCGATGAGGTGCCGGGTCGTGTTCGCCGACAGGTCCACCACCGGATCGGCCGCCGAAGGCGTGCTGCGCCCGGAATTGCGCTGGTCGAACAGGACCACCCGGTAACGGCTCGGGTCGAACAGCCCGCGTGTCCTCGGCGAACTCCCCGACCCTGGACCGCCGTGCAACGCGACGGCAGGCTTCCCATCGGGATTGCCGGACACCTCCCAGTACAGCGAATGACCGTCGCCGACCTCCAGCATGCCCGACTCGTACGGCTCGTCGAATGGATAACGCCCGTCGGAAGTACTCGTCATGCACGCATGATCGCGTACCGGTGCCCGCCGAGAGGAAGCGGTTTTCCAGCACGGGCCTAGCGCAGGTCGACGTCGACGTCGTTCTGCGCGAACAAGCCCAGCAGGTAGTCCATGGTGACCGCCGCGTTCAACCGCCGCCGGTCGTAGCCGGCGACGAGGTGCTCGCGGCCGACGGCCGAGTCGTGCCACACCACACGAAACGGTGCCCGCGCACCGGAACCACCGCGCAGGCAGTCGTCCAAGGCGTCGAGGTTCCAGCCGAAGTACCCGCCAGGGCCGTTGACCGCCTCGCCGATCGCGCAGTAGAACCCCTCGACGTCGGTCACGAACCGGCCGTCGAGGTCGTAGGTGGTGCCGGGCGGCCGGTCCTGCCCGCCGGACCGGTGGCCGAGCGCCACTCCCGACCACTGGTG
>DATMCA010000341.1:0-2691 GCA_035559015.1 Umezawaea sp.
CATGAGCCGCGCCCGGCCCGGTGAGGTGCTCGACCTGCGCCGCGCGTTCACCGACGTCGTGCCCGCCGAGGCGCTGTGCGACCTGGTGGGCGTGCCCGACTCGATCCGCGGCCGGGCCGTGCACAGCATCCAGGCGATCAACCGCCCCACCACGGACGACCGCGACTTCATGGACCTCACCTCGTGCCTCGGCGCGCTGGTCGCGACGAAGTACATGGTCAAGGGCGACGACCTGACCAGCGACCTGATCAACGCCCGCTACGGCGAGGACCGGTTGACCGAGGACGAGGTCAACACGGCGCTGGTGCTGATGATCGGCGCGGGCAGCGGCACGACCGCGAACCTGCTGTGCAAGGCCGTCACCGCGCTGCTCACCCACCCCGACCAGCTCAAGCTGGTCAAGGCGGGGGACGCGACCTGGATCGACGTGATCGAGGAGACGCTGCGCGCGGAGGGCCCGGTGCAGCACCTCCCGCTGCGCTACGCCGTCGAGGACGTCGACCTCGGTTTCGACACCGTGATCAAGGCGGGCGAGCCGATCATGCTGGCGTTCGGCGCCGCGGGCCGCGATCCCGTAGCGCACGGCCGCACCGCGGACGAGTTCGACCTGACCCGAACGGACAAGGAGCACCTCGCATTCGGCCACGGCGTGCACCACTGCATCGGTGCGCCACTAGCCCGAATGGAGGCATCAATCGCACTGCCTGCCCTGTTCGCACATTTTCCGGACATGGAACTCGCGGTGCCCGCCACCGAACTCCAGCCTTTGCCGACGTACATCTACAACGGCCTCGTCGAATTGCCGGTGCGGCTGCGGAAATAGTGAGCCGCGCTAACAGGTTTCAGTCGACCGGGATGTCCACGCCGGACCACGCCGTGCAGCGCCACCCGGCGCCGTCCGATTCCAGGACCACCCGGCCGGTGTTCGGCAGCAAACCACCCGCGGCGAGGTTCGCCGTCACGTTCGGCGCGAGCGCCTGCCCCGTCAACCGGATGGCGCCGCCGTGGCTGACCAGCACGACCGTGCCCTCGGTGACGCCCTCGGTGATCTTCGCGATCGCGGCGAGGCAGCGGTCGACCACCTGACGGCCGCTCTCCCCGCCCGGCAGCGTCAGGTCGAGCCGCCCCTCGGCCCACTCCGTCGCGGTCTTCACGAAGACCCCGTACGCGTCGCGGTCCGACCGGCCCTCGAGGTCGCCGCAGAAGATCTCCTGCACGCCCTCCACGACCTGGACGGCCATCCCGTGCCCCGCCGCCACGGGGGCCGCGGTTTGCTGCGCCCGCACCGCCGTGCTGGCGTAGACGGCCACCACCGGCTCGTCGGCCAGTACGGCGGCGAGGAGGTTCGCCTGCTCCTGACCGAGGTCGGTCAGCGGCGGCCCCGGCGGCAGCGAGTCGAGGGCCATCCTCAGGTTGGACGCGGTCTCGCCGTGCCGCACCAGCATCAACTTCACGCGCCGACTCCTCGTCGCACGGCGGCGACCCAGTCGGCGGCCGCGGTGAAGTCCTCGTTGCTCGCGGCGACCAGTTCGCCGCTCACGGTCGGTTCGGCCTGGGGGTAGGAGCCGAGGAACCGGACCTGCCGGCAGTGGCGGTGCAGCGCGGCGAGGGCGTCGCCCACCCGCGGCTCGGCGACGTGGCCCAGCAGGTCGATGTAGAACCGGTACTCGCCGAGCCGGCCCTTGGTGGGGCGGGACTCGATCCGGGTCAGGTTGATCCCGCGCAGCGCCAGCTCCGTGAGCAGCTCCGACAGCGCGCCCACCCGGTCGGCGGTCGTCACGACCATGGACGTGCGGTCCGCGCCGGTCGGCTCGGGGACGGAACCGGGGCGGCGCAGGTACAGGAACCGGGTCTTCGCGTCCGCCACGTCGGCGACGTCCGTCGCGAACTCGCTGAGCGGGTAGTGGTTGACCGCGACCGGGGCGCTCACGGCCGCGTCGAACTCGCCGTGCTGGACGGCGACGGCGGCGGCGGCCGTGGACGTCGTCGACACGACCTTGGCCTCGGGGAGGTTCGCCTCAAGCCAGTGCCGCACCTGCGCGAGGGCGTGCGGGTGGCTCGCGACCGTGTGCACGGCCCCCGCCTCGGTGCCCGGCCGGACCAGGACGCTGAACCGCACCGGCAGCACGGTCTCGGCCACCGCGACCAGCGGCTCGCCCTCGGCGAGCGCGTCCATCGTCGCGGGCACGGCACCCTCGACGGAGTTCTCCACCGGCACGCAGGCGGCGTCCACGTCGCCCCCGCGAACGGCGGCGAGCGCGTGCGGCACGGTCTCGAACGGCACGAGCTCGTCCCGTCCGGGATGGACGAAGCCGATGGCGGCCTGCTCCGTGAACGTCCCTTGTGGCCCGAAATAAGCGATGCGCGGCACGGGCCAACCATACGAGGGTGACCTGCTGTTACCGACGTTGAGTCGAGGATCACCCGACAGCTCGGTGCCCAACCCGGTTCCGAAGAGGGTGTCGCAACTGGAATGCTTGTCCGCGTGTCCCCCGATGCGGAGGGTGAGATCAACACTCCGGCAGCTCCCCAAATCGTGTTGTGCGCCGTCGACGAGCCCTTGGCCACGGCCTGGCTCTCGGTGGCGGAAGGTCGGGCGGGGATCCGGGTGCACCGGGGCTCCGTGCTCGACATCATCGCCGAGGCTGTCGTCAGCCCGGCCAACTCCTACGGCTGGATGCGCGGCGGCAT
>DATMCA010000342.1:0-2039 GCA_035559015.1 Umezawaea sp.
ACGGCGTGCGGGTGATGGCCTTGTGCCCGGGCTTCACCCGCACCGAGTTCCACTCCCGGGCCGGCATCGACGCGTCGAAGACTCCCGGCTGGATGTGGCTCGACGCCGACGAGGTGGTCCGCATCGGTCTGCGCGACCTGCGCCGCGGCAAGATGATCAGCGTCCCGAACTGGAAGTACAAGGCGGCGGCGGCCGCGATGCGGCACCTGCCCCGTCCGCTGCTGCTGGCGGCGACCCGCGACATGCGGGCGCGCACCGGGCGGGACCAAAACGAGCGCCACTAACGGTGTTCTGCCAGGAAACACCCAGGTGATCAAGATACGCTTCGACCATGGCCGACCTCGATGAACTGCGGGCCCTCATCCAGGAACTCGCAGTCGTGCATGGTCGGGTCACGCTGTCGTCCGGCCAGGAAGCGGACTGGTACATCGACCTGCGCCGGGTGACCCTGCACCACGCCGGCGCACCGCTGGTGGGGCGGGTGATGCTGGAGCTGACGGCCGATCTGGGGTACGAGGCGGTGGGCGGCCTCACCCTGGGTGCCGATCCGGTGGCGACCGCGATGCTGCACGCGGCCGCCGCGCAGGGCCGAAAGCTCGACGCGTTCGTGGTGCGAAAGAGTGAGAAGGCCCACGGCCTGCAGCGGCGGATCGAGGGTCCCGACGTCACCGGTAAGCGCGTGCTTGCCGTCGAGGACACGTCGACCACTGGGGGGAGTGTTCTCACCGCCGTGGAGGCATTACGGCGGAATAGCGCCGAAGTGACCGGGGTAGCGGTTATCGTCGATCGCGGTGCGGGTGATGCCGTTCGCGCCGCGGGGATGATCTATCGCTCGGCATATTCGTTGGCCGACCTCGGCCTAACGTCTTGAAAAAATATCGATTCGGACCTGCAGATATGCAGACGAGTCGATGCTGGTTGGTGGAAGGATAGGGGTTGTGGGAACAGCGTTGGCCGAAATGACCATGCCGCAAATCTCGCCGCTTGCTGGCGAGCCGATCGATCGTGCCGATGCCGAGCGTCTTGCCGGCGTCCTGAAGGCGCTCGCCGACCCGGCGCGCCTTCGGCTGTTGAGCCTGATCCAGTCCTCGCCGGATGGCGAGGCGTGCGTGTGTGACCTCACCGCGCCGCTGGGGCTCTCTCAGCCCACTGTGAGCCACCACCTCCGGATCCTCACGGAGGCGGGGCTGCTCGAGCGGGAGAAGAGGGGGGTCTGGGCGTTCTACCGTCTGGTCCCGTCCGCGATCGGCACCATCGCCGATCTGCTGACGCCGCCCCGCAAGCGCGCGACCCGCAGGGCCCCGCGCTGATCCGTGGCGTACCCGAGCGGTGATCCGCGCGAGCAGTTGGCGTTGCTGGGCCGTTCCGCAATAGCGGCTGGCCTTGTGGTTGGTTCGGGCGGCAACCTGTCCGCCCGGGCCGAGGACGCCGACGATTGCTGGGTCACCGCGTCCGGTACGTGGCTGGACCGGTTGCACCCCTCATCCTTCGCTCGGGTTCGGATTTCCGACGGGGGCGTCGTGGCTGGCGACGGAGCAGGCAGCGCTCCGTCGCCAAGCTCCGAGGTGGCTCTGCACCTGGCGACGTACCGGGCCCGCCCGGACGTGAACGTCGTCGTGCATCTGCACCCGCAGTCGGTGCTGCTGCTCGACGCGCTGGACGAGCCGATCCGGCTGGTGACGACGGACCACGTCGCCTACCTGCGCCGGATCGAGCGCACGCCGTTCGCCCTGCCCGGCTCGAACGAGTTGGCGACGGTCGCCGCAGCCGCGGCCGCCGACGGTGCCAACTGCGTGCTGCTCGCGAATCACGGATGCTCCGTGCTGGCCGGCTCGGTCGAGCTGGCCCACAAGCGCGTCCTCTACCTGGAAGAGGCGGCGCGGCTGACGTACGCCGCGCTCGCGTTGGGTCGCGCCGACAAGCTGCGTCCGGTTCCGGCCGAGTTCTGGGCTGTCCCCTACGGCAAAGTACAGTCTTGAGGCGTGACTAGCGCCGAGAAGATCCGTGCCGCTCTCGACGGGCTGGCCCTCAACCCCCTC
>DATMCA010000343.1:0-2564 GCA_035559015.1 Umezawaea sp.
GCCTGGTTGGTGCCGAAGAAGAGCAGGTACTTCGCGGAGCCCAGGTCGTCTTTGCCGGTCGCGCCGTCGGTGCCGTACCCGTTGGTGAAGTTGCCGAGCCCGAAGGTGGCCTTCAGCGCGTTGCCACCCGCGTCGTTGCAGACCGGTCCGACGTCGGTGTTGTTGGGGCTGCCGAGCAGGGCGAACAGCCTGCCCACCAGTGACCCGACACCGCGTGGAAGGCGGCCCGTCGTCCGGTTGGCGATGGACGGAGCCTTACCGGCGTCGCGCAACTGGAGCAACCGCTTCGCCACGACGTCGAGGGCCTGGTCCCAGGTGGCCGGTTCGAACGTGGAGTTCGGAGAACCCTTCTCCCCACCCGTTCGCACCAGAGGCGTCTTCAGGCGCAACGGGTTGTAGACCAGCTCGGCCATCATCGGCGCCTTCACGCAGATGTTGCCCTGCTGCACGGGATCCTTCGGCTCGCCCTTCACGCTGATGATCCGGTTCTCGCGCAATCCCACGTGCAACCGGCAGTTGGAATTGCAGAACTGGCACGCGGTGGCAACGGTTCTGTCCGGCTGCATGGCCGCGGAGTCGGTGGTGAAGTTGAGTTCGGTGCCACCGGATCCGCCGGGCCCGGACCCGCTTGTCCGACTTTCGCCCGACACGTCCGGATCGGCACCCGCCGAACCTGGCGTTCCGACGATGAGCGCGGCGCTCGTAAGTGCCGTTCCCCTAACGAATCCACGCCGAGACAAGCCTTCGCCAGCACCCATGACCGGACCCCTCAGTCGCCAACGGAGTAGCAGAGGGCGAGCGTAGGTTTCGTATCGACGAGTGTCTATGAGTTTAACTCAGCCATCAAGAAACTCTATGTCCACAAAGGAAGGAGATCCGGTCGATCGACAAAAACCGATGCAGGACAAGGGATGTGGCCCGGCCTGCTCACCATCACGGGTCAATCAGGCGGTAATGTCCATGACTTCCACGGGCAACAACGCGGCGGACAGGTCTCGGAGCACCTCGGGAACGGTGCGGTAGTAGACCCAGGTGCCACGCCGCTCACCCGTGATGAGCCCAGCTTGCCGCAGCACTTTGAGGTGGTGGGAGATCGTCGGTCCGGTCAGCTCGAACGCCCCCGACATGTCGCAGACGCAAGCCTCACCCCCGACGTGCGACGAGATCATCGACAACAGCCTCAGCCGCACCGGGTCGGCGACGGCTTTGAGCACCTTGGCCAACCTCTCCGACTCCTCCACGGAGAGGGAAACCGCCGCCGAGGGCGCGGCGACACAACCTCCAGCCGACCCGTCCGCATAGTTGATTGACATCCCTCTATATTGACAGATCTCTACATAGCTGGCCAGGATGGATCTCCGGGATCGCCGACAACAGCGGATCCGCCCCGGTTGGACCGATCTCGACGGGAAATCCAGTAAGGAGAACGTTCCATGACCGTGTCCACCTACACCGTGCAGGGCATGACGTGCGGCCACTGCGTCAACGCGGTCACCGACGAGGTCGGCCGGATCGGTGGCGTGCAGAACGTCGCGGTCGACCTCGACTCCGGGCTCGTGACCGTGACGAGCGAGCAGCCCATCGCCGAGGACGACATCCGCGAAGCGGTCGTCGAGGCGGGCTACGAACTCGTCGGCAGCTGATCGGAGTGGAAGCGCGCCCGTCGGAACGGGCGCGCGACCGTCAGCCCGCCATCCAGCGACGGCGCAACCACAGGCTGACGTAGACCAGTCCGACGAGCACCGGCACCTCGATCAACGGCCCGACCACGCCCGCGAGCGCCTGGCCGGACGTGACGCCGAAGACGCCGATGGCCACGGCGATGGCCAACTCGAAGTTGTTGCCCGCAGCGGTGAAGGCCAGCGTGGTGGTGCGCTCGTAAGACAGCCCCGATCCCTTGCCCACCGCGTACGACCCGGCCCACATGATCGCGAAGTAGACGAGCAGCGGAAGCGCGATCCGCGCCACGTCCCACGGCCGCGAGGTGATCGTCTCCCCTTGTAGCGCGAACAGGATGACGATCGTGAACAGCAGCCCGTACAGCGCGACCGGACCGATCCTCGGCAGGAACGTCGACTCGTACCAGCTCCGCCCGCGACGCCGTTCGCCGAGCTTGCGACTGAGATAACCGGCGGCGAGCGGGATGCCGAGGAAGATCAGCACGCTCTTGGCGATCTCCCACAGCGAGAAGTCGACCGACGCCGTGTCCAGCCCGAGCCAGCCGGGCAGCAGGTCGAGATAGAACCAGCCGAGCACTCCGAACATCACGACCTGGAAAACCGAGTTGAGCGCGACCAGCACTGCGGCGGCCTCGCGGTCACCGCACGCGAGGTCGTTCCAGATGATGACCATCGCGATGCACCGCGCCAACCCGACGATGATGAGCCCAGTGCGGTACTCCGGCAGGTCGGCCAGGAAGATCCACGCCAAAGCGAACATCAGCGCAGGTCCGAGGACCCAGTTCAACACCAGCGACAGGACCATCATCCGCTTGTCCCGCGTGACGGTGTCGAGCTTGTCGTAGCGGACCTTCGCCAGCACCGGGTACATCATCAGGAGCAGCC
>DATMCA010000344.1:0-3037 GCA_035559015.1 Umezawaea sp.
ACAGCGCGCCGACGGCGAGCCCGACGACGACCGCCGCCAGCACGCCGCCGAGCACCTGGGTGCCCCGGCTGAACAGTTCGGCGTGCTCGTGCTCGTCACCTTCGACGTGCTCAGCGGCCGCGCGCGCCTCCTCGACGGCGAGCGCGGCGCGAATCGGCACCTCGACGACGAACAGGCTGACGAGACCCGCCGCGAGTCCGGCGATACCGCCCGCGGCCAAGCCGCGGGTCAGCAGTCCGGTGTAGGTGGTGGTGGCCATGTTCCCGCGGCCTAGTGGCACGGAACGCCGAGGGCGTGGCGTCCGTCGTGGAAGAACTCGTGGACGGTCTCGGCGGTGGCGCCGAGCGCCACACCGTTCTCCTGGAGGACCACCCAGGCGACGATCAGGGCCACGAGTGCTACTGCGAACGCCCATTTGGGCACGGCGATGGACGGTGTCAGTGCGGGGCTCGTCATGACGGGCTCCTCCATACCTCGTGGAAGGTCAACGGTGTACTCGGCGCCGCAGCCGGTCTCCTGACTCCCAGGTCACCGCTAGCCCGCGTCTTCCCAGCAGAACTCTTCTGCCAGTGACGTTCTCGGCGGGGTCGCTACCCGGTCACAGTGGCGAGGACCGCGCCGGATTCCCACCGGCTTCCCGTCCACTGCGGCGCTGGAACCGTAAAGGTCCCACGTGCTCCGGCACAACCGACCAGACGAGTTGTCATGAGCGTCACCTCGGAAAACGGACAGTCATCGCCCACGTGGTGGGCTCCGGTTCTTGCGTCCGGTTCCGGCCGCGAACCGCCGACCCCGAGGGTTCGCGACGGACGGCAGTGGCGTGCGGGCGGCGCGGTCGACCAGGGCGGAGTCCGCGTCGGGCAGTGTCCGGTGACCCTGCCGACTCCGACCTTGTCGCAGCGGCGCGAACAGGTCACCTGGCGGGCAGCGGGCAGTCCCCGCAGGTGCCGCCGCCGTCGAGTCGGTAGTAGAGGCAGCAACTGCGCCGCCGGAACGCCACCTCACCGGGGAACGGGATGAACTCGCCCGCTCCCGGCAGCGGCGGCTCGGCGAACAGCCGCGCACCCACCTCAAGGCACTCCTCGGCGCTCGCCGCCCCGGACCGCGCCATCGTCCGCAACCCACCCGCCATGGACGACACCGCGTTCCCCCACAACAACCCGGCCGCCACCCCGCTCTCCTGCCGGATCGCGTCGACCACGGGTTCCATCGCCTCGACCACCCCTGGCCCGACGACCGGCTCGGCCAACCGCACCCGCAACCCGTCGGCGGGGGAGTACTTCCACCACAGGTTCGCGGGTCGGATGTCCGGCACCGCCCCGCCCAGCACGTGCGCGGCCACCGTCGGGCAGAGCAGCCGAGCCGTGTAGCTCAGGAAGAACAACGACGCGGCCACCCGCCGCTCCGAAGTCCGGTACCGCTCGCCGATGGTGTCGAGCACCCCCACCAACGCCCGACCCCCGTCGAGCAACGCCTCACCCGACACCCAGCTCTCGTCCGGCCTGCCGACGTCGAGCACGAAGAACGGACTGATGCCACGGGCCTGCCGCAGTGTGGCCAGCACCCTGGCGAATTCCGACACGCCCCGAAGCTACCCGGCCACGACCACCGGAACTCTCAGCCCCGGCAGGTCATCGAAGTCGGCACCGGAGTCCGTGGTCGCCGCAACCCCATTTGTTCACGTTTCCGGGTGGTCCTACGGGCGTCCGAGGTCGATGACGGCGTTGATCAAAGCCTCGCCGTCGAGCAGCGCGCGGTCGTTGTGGTCGGCGTCGACGGCGACCACCGAGGCGTGGGCCGCCTTCGCGACCAGCAGGCTCTGCGTGGGCGGTACGACGGTGTCGGCGGTGCCGTAGACGACCGTGGTCGGCACTGAAACGCGGGCGACGTGGTCGGCCACCGGGAAGCGGTCGCGCAGGAGCAGGCCGACCGGTAGGTACGGGTAGTGCGTGCGGCCGGCTGAGGCGAGGTCCGTGAACGGGGAGCGGAGGAGGAGGCCCGCGGGTGGGTGTTCGGTGGCCAGTTCGGCGACCACGGCGGCGCCCAGGCTTTCGCCGTAGTAGAGGAGGTGGTCGGGGGTGACGCCGGTGTCGAGCAGGTACTGGCGGGCGGCGCGGACGTCCAGTGCCAAGCCGTCCTCGGTCGGGCTGCCGGGGTTGCCGCCGTAGCCGCGGTAGTCGAACAGCAGGACCGCGAACCCGGCTTTCCCGAGCGCCGCGGCGAGGGGGACGCGGCCGGAGCGGTTGCCCGCGTTGCCTTGCGCCACGAGGACGGCGGGGCCGGCGCCGGGGAAGTGCCACGCGTCGAGGGACAGGCCGTCGGCGGTGTGCAGCACGACCGGGCGGGCACCAGGGGGCGGCGGGGGAGCCGTGGTGTCGGGGAAGTAGACGAGGTGGCGCTGGAACAGCCAGAGCGCGCCGACCAGGACCGCGGGCACCAGGGCGGCCACCGCCAGGCGCCACACGTCAGACCG
This sequence comes from Umezawaea sp., assembly GCA_035559015.1. GTDB lineage: Bacteria > Actinomycetota > Actinomycetes > Mycobacteriales > Pseudonocardiaceae > Umezawaea. The sequence continues at coordinate 2,474 of DATMCA010000344.1, forward strand.
CCGCGGGCCGGTGGGCGAACGTGCGGCGGTAGTCGTTCGGGGTCACGCCGACCGTGCGGTTGAAGTGGTGGCGGAGCAGGGCGGCCGTGCCGAAACCGCTGTGCTGGGCGACCTCGTCGATGCTGAAGGCGGTGTCCTCCAGCAGTTGCCGCGCGCGCAGCACGCGCTGGGTGGTGAGCCAGCGGTGCGGGGTCGTGCCGGTCTCCGCGACGAACCGGCGGGCGAACGTGCGCTCGGACAGCTGGGCGCGCCGGGCGAGGTCGGACACGGCGTGCTCGGTGTCGAGGTGCTTGAGCATCCACGTGAGCAGCGGGGTGAGGCTGTCGGCCTGGCAGTCCGGCAGCGGGATCTCGACGTACTGGCGCTGGCCGCCGTCGCGCTGCGGGGCGACGACCATGCGGCGGGCGATGGCCGTGGCGGCCGCCGAACCGTGCTCGCGGCGCACGAGGTGCAGGCACGCGTCGATGCCGGACGCGGTGCCGGCGCTGGTGATGATGTTGCCGTCGTCGACGAACAGCACGTCGGGGTCGAGCTTGGCGAGCGGGAACCGGTCGGCGAACGTCT
>DATMCA010000345.1:0-2569 GCA_035559015.1 Umezawaea sp.
CTCGGCGAGCAGCCGGTCGAAGGCCACGCCGACGGTGGTCCGCGACACCGCCAGCCGCCCTGCCAGCTCCCGGGTCGACGGCAGCCGCTGCCCCGGCTGCACCCGCCCTGCCACGATCGCCGCCCGGATCTGGTCGTACATCTTGGTGGACAGGTCCCCCGGACCGTCGAGGCTGATGTGCAGCTCCATTGGTAGTCAGGGGCGCCGGTACCGCTGCGCGGCCCGGTTTCCCCATCCCCCTTTCAATCCGTACGTGCGGTTTTCCCGCATACGGCTTACCGATGATCTTCTGGACATGGTTACGCCGCCTTCGGATAGCGGATGGTGCCGCGCAGTCGGTGCAGGCCGTGCCCGTTGAACCAGTCCTCGTCCCAGACCAGCACCTGCCCGGCGCGCAGGTTGCGACCCCGCTTCTTGACCATCAAGGTGCGGAGCTTGCGAACCACGTAGTGGTCGATCTGGCGGAACTTGGTGGCGGCGTTCCCGGAGCGGAAGTAGTTTCCCCACCCGCGCAGCACGGGATTGAGATCCGCGATCACCTCGCGAACGTCCCGCCCTACCCGGTTGCGCCCGGTCCGGGCCTTGACCTTCGCCCGCAGCCGCTTCATCGCCCGCTGACTGGGCCAGCGGTGCAGGTAGTAGCGCACGATCCCGCGCTGCTCCCACAACCGACCCGACATCCGGGCGCGGAAATGACAACCGAGGAAGTCCAGACCCTCCCGGCCTTCACGCAGGTCCACCACCCGCGTCTTGTCCGGGTGCAGCCGAAGCCCGAGCCCGGAGAGGATCTCCCCCACCGCGGCCAGGGCCGCGCCGGCCTGCGCCGCGCTGCGGCACAGCACCACACCATCGTCGGCGTAGCGCACCAGCTCACCCACCCCGCGGGCGGTCAGCTCGGTGTCCAGCACGTGCAGGTAGACGTTGGCCAACAGCGCAGAGATCACCCCACCTTGAGGGGTCCCCGCCACTGTCCGCTCGACCGAACCGTCGATCATCACACCCGCATCCAGCCACAGGCGCAGCAGCTTGAGCACCCGCCGATCCGACACCCGCGTCCCGACCAGGCCGAGCAGCCGGTCGTGCTCGATCTCGCCGAAGAAGTTGCGAATGTCGAACTCCACGACATGGGAGACGCCCTCGATGAACCCGACCCGCAGTCGTTCCATCGCCTGGGTCGCCGACCGCTTAGGCCGAAACCCGTACGACACCGACGAGAAGTCGGCCTCGAAAATCGGTTCCAGCACCAGCTTCGCGGCGGCCTGCGCCACCCGGTCGCGGACCGTGGGGATACCCAGCGGCCGCCTGCCACCATCTGGTTTCGGGATGTCCACCCGCCTGGCCGGCGCCGGACGATACCTGCCCGCACGGAGGTCATCGCGCAACTCACGCAGCATGCGGTCCACGCCGTAGTCCTCCACCGCGGCCAGGGTGACCCGATCCACCCCGGCCGCGCCGCGATTCGCTTTCACCCGCTCCCACGCCTCCACCAGGACGTCATCCCGGTAGATCCGGTCATACAGGGCGTGGAAACGCCGACCCGAAGACTGCTTGGCCGCAGCCCATAGCCGGCGTTGAAGTTCTCGCACCTTGCCCAGGTTCGGCCGCAACCGCACCTCGGCATCGACGGGCCCAGATTGCCCGCCGGGGTTGTTGGACCGGGCGGTCCCGGTCATGCCCTGACGCTTACCCCCACCACCAGCACGATCAAAGTCGGGGCCCTTCCCTCCCGCCGGGTTCCTCCCGACGATCCGCGGTACTACGACCCCGTCGGACTCCCGCTGCGCTCCGGCCGACTTCACCATCGGCTTATACAACCGGTCTTTGCTGACGAGGCTGCGCAGACGGGCCTCTCCTGTTCCGTGACGAAACCGTGCACACGTGCCGATCCCCGTACCCCGGAGGGACCCGACGGGCGCATCTCCGGAACGCCCACCCGCCGGACCTGGCCTTCACCGTGACATGAGCGGCTCGGCTCCCCCATTGTGGTTGTGACGAGGCTGCAGGACTCGCGCCTGGTGGCACTACGGCCCGCGTGCTTGCTCCCTCCAAAGAGGCTCTCGACGCCCCGCTCAGCCCGCCGCGTCTCCACGACGAACCGGGGCCTGCTACCCGGCGCTCCGGCACCTACCGGGACGGGACTCCCACCCGCTGGCTTCGTCCAGCTCTCAGGACGCAACATGGCCGACACCGTAGCCGCGCTGCGCCGCCGCCCGGCACAGCGCGCCTCCCGCGTCGCACGCCTTGCGCGACCGGCGCAACATGCCCAGCGGGTGCGGCAACCCCACCGCCCGTGCGACAGCCCCGAAAGCCGTGTGGCAACGCGTCAGTCGTCGGTCTCCACGGCGGCGAGCACCGCGAGCAACCAGGTCCGTACGTCCGCCTCGATCTCGGACGCCGGCCTGGGCAAGCCCCGTCCCGACGTGGCCGCACCGGCCAGGCGGACCGCGCCCGCCGCGGTGCGGTGCACGCGCACGACGCGCCGGTCGACGGGGTCGCGCTCGCGGCGGATCTCCGCGGCTGCCTCGAGCCGGTCCAGCACCGGGGTGATCGTGGAGGGGCTGAGCCCGAC
>DATMCA010000346.1:0-13937 GCA_035559015.1 Umezawaea sp.
GACCGGCTCTGCCCCGTCGAGCGGCACCAGGAGATCCACGCGCTGGTGCCCGGCTCGCGGTTGGTCGTGCTGGAGGGCAGCGGGCACCTGGCACCGATCGAGGACCCCGCCGCGATCGCCGGGGTCCTCGCCGGGTGGCTCACCGGAGGCTGAGCCCGCGGAACGCCTCCATCAGCACGTGCGCGACGTTGTGGACGACCACCTGCGCGCCGTCGGCGAACGCCTCGGCCGCGCTGGTCGCACCGGCCGCCAGGTCGACGCGGACCACCGACGCGGTTCCGGGGTCGGTCCGCACCGCGGCCAGCAGTTCCGCCACGGACGGGTCGTCGGGACCGCGCGAGGCGGCCAGGTCGGCGGTGCCCACCAGGTAGCCGTCGACCCCCGCCACGGAGACGATCCCCGCCGCGTTCGCGATCGCCGCCGGGGACTCCAGCATCGCGATCACCAGCGTGGAACCCTCCGCCGCGGCGCGGTGGTCGGCGGCCGTCACGGTGCCGAACCGCCCCGCGCGCGGGTACGTGGCGAACCCCCGCGTGCCGAGCGGCGGGAAGTGCACGGCGCTCACCAGCGCCTCGGCGTCGGCCACCGACTCGACGTGCGGTGCGACGACCCCTTGCGCGCCCTGGTCGAGCGCGCGCGCCGCGAGGTGGTGCTCACCCTCGCCGATGCGCACCAGCACGGGCACCCCGTGCACCTGCGCCAACGCGATGTGGTGCCGCAGCGAACCGACGTCGGCGGGCCCGTGCTCGCAGTCGACGAGCACGAAGTCCAGGCCGGCGACCGCGAGCATCTCGACGACGTCCTCCGACGGCATGCGCACCAGCGCGCCCGCCAGCTTCTCGCCCGCGCGGAGCCTGGCCTTGAGGGACCGGGGCTCGCCCGCCCCGTGGGAGGCGCCCATCAGGCGACCATCCCGGCCGACAGGTCGACGTCGGAACCGCAGAGGCCCGGCATCGCGAGCATCGCGACGACCGCGGCGCCCACCTCGTCCTCGGTGATCATCCGGCCGAGCGCCGCCCGGTGGACGAACTCGGCCCTCGCCTCGTCGACCGACGTGCCGGTGCGCTCGGCCTCCAGCCGGAAGTTGCGGTCCATGCGCTCGCCGTGCACGGGGCCCGGTGAGAGGGAGTTGACCCGGACACCGAGCGGGCCGACCTCGAACGCGAGGGTGGACGTCAGGCCGAGCACGGCCATCTTCGACGCGCAGTACGGCGTGCGGCGGGCGAGCGGGCGCTTGCCCGACACGGAGGCGACGTTGATGACGTCCCCGTCGCCCCGCGCGATCATGCCGGGCAGGAACGCCCGGCACACGAGATACGTGCCGCGCACGTTCACGGCGAACACCTCGTCCCACTCGTCGGGCTCGACGTCGACGAGCGGGGCCACCGGCCCGGCCACCCCGGCGTTGTTGACCAGCACCGAGACCTCCTCGTCGCGCAGCCGCTCGGCGAGCGCGGCCACGGACTCCGGATCGGCCACGTCGCACACCTCGGGGCGGACGGCGGGGCCGAGCCGCTCGGCGGTGGCCCGCAGCGGGTCGGCGCGGCGGCCCGCGACGACGACACGCGCACCCGCAGCCACCAGGCGGGTCGCGATGGCCGCGCCCAACCCGGTGCCGCCGCCGGTCACCAGCGCGGTGCGGCCGATCACGGCAGCACCGCCTCGATCCAGTCGAACCTGTCGCCGCCGTGCCGCCACGCCCGCACGTCGCCGGACCGGGCATGGCCCTCGAACAGCTCGACGCGGGAAGCCCGCCCGCAGACCCGGCCCAGCGCGGCGCTGCTCGCGGGGTCGCGCACCTCCTGGTAGGTCACGGTCTTCAGGTACTTGCCGACCCAGAGACCGCCGGTGTAGCGGGCGGCGCCCATCGTGGGCAGCACGTGGTTGGTGCCGATCACCTTGTCGCCGTAGGACACGCACGTGCCCTCGCCGAGGAACAGCGCGCCGTAGTTCCGCATCCGGTCGAGCGCTTCGCGCGGCTCGGCGGTGAACACCTGGACGTGCTCGAAGGCGAGCGAGTCGCCTACGCGCCACATCTCGTCCTCGTCGTCGCAGACGATGATCCGGCCGTGGTCGCGCCAGGCCGGTCCGGCCAGGTCGTTGGTCACCAGCCCCGGCAACAGGCGTTCCACCAGGTCCAGCACCTCGGCGCCGAGCGCGGCCGACGTGGTCACGAGGACGGCGGGGGAGTCGGGGCCGTGCTCCGCCTGGGACAGCAGGTCCACGGCCACGGTCAGCGCGTCCGCCGTGTCGTCGGCGATCACCAGGATCTCCGTCGGCCCGGCGAACAGGTCGATGCCGACCTCGCCGAACAGCTGCCGCTTGGCCTCCGCCACGTAGGCGTTGCCGGGACCCGCGATGAGGTCGACCGCCTCGACGGACTCCGTGCCGATCGCCATCGCCGCCACAGCCTGCACCCCGCCGAGCAGGTGGATCTCGTCGGCGCCCGCCATGCTCATCGCCGCGACCGTCGCGGCGGGGATCTCGCCGCGGATCGGCGGGGTGCAGGCGATCACCCTCGGCACGCCCGCCGCCTTGGCCGTCACGATCGTCATGTGCGCGGACGCGGTGAGCGGGTACCGGCCGCCGGGGACGTAGGCGCCCGCCGAGCCGATCGGGATGTGCCGGTGTCCGAGGTGGACACCGGGCAGCGTCTCCACCTCCACGTCGAGCAGCGCGCCGCGCTGGACCGTCGCGAAGTTCCGCACCTGCTCCTGCACGAACGTGATGTCCTCGATCACCTGCTCCGGCAACGAGGCCACCAGGTCCGCCACCTCCTGCTGGCCGAGGCGGAAGGAGTCGGGCCGCCAGTCGTCGAACTCGGCGGAGTAGTCGCGGACCGCCGCGTCGCCGCGCTCGCGGACGTCGGCGATGATCGCCGCGACGCGCTCGGCGACACCGGTGCCGGACCGATCGCCCGCGCTCGACGGTATGGCCTTCTTCAGCTCGTGCGCCATGCGTGCTCCACTTCGGTTAGCATACGTATGCCCGGCATTGAACCGGCGAGGGCGCGTTGCCGTCAAGGCGATGTCCGGCACGAGGGGCGGCGGCTATGCTGCGCCGATCCAGAGGAGGCGGGGGAATGATCACCAGTCGGGACGTGGCGAGGCTCGCCGGAGTTTCCCAACCGACCGTCTCGCGCGCGCTGCGCGACGACCCCAAGGTCTCCGAGGCCACGAAGAAGCGCGTCCGCGACGCTGCCACGGCGCTCGGGTACTCCACCAGCCCGATCGGCCGCGCGCTCGCCGTCGGGCGGTCCACCAGGGTCGGCCTCGTCGTGACCGACCTGGAGAACCAGTTCTACGGGCACGTGATCGCCCCGATGCACCGCGAACTCGAACGGCTGGGGTACGAGCTGGTGCTCATCACCGAGTCGTCCGAGAGCGGCCCGGTGACCGAGCACGTCATGGGCCACGGGCTGTGCGGCGTGGTGCTGGCGACCACGACGGTCGACTCGCTGCTCCCGGCCAGGCTGCGCGACCGCGGTGTGCCGTTCGTCTACTTCAACCGCACCGCGCAGAGCATCCAGGCCGACTCCGTCACCGTCGACCCCGAGGCGGGCATCCGCGACCTGCTGCGCGAGGTGATCGACAGCGGGCACCGGCGGATCGGCGCGATCTTCGGGCCGCGCAACACCAGCACCGGCGAGCAGCGCGAGAACACCGTGCGCTCGGTGCTCGACGAGCACGGGCTGGCTCTGGCGCACCGCGACGTCCTGCACGGCCCGTTCGACTTCGCCACCGGTTTCGAGGGGGCGCGCAGGCTGCTGGACCGCGACGACCCGCCCACGCTCGTCCTGTGCGGCAACGACGTCGTGGCGCTCGGCGCGCTGAACTCCGCCGCCGAGATGGGGGTGGCCGTGCCCGCGGAGGTGTCGATCGTGGGCTTCGACGACCTGCCGACGTCCAGCTGGGCGCTCATCCGGCTGAGCACGGTGGCCTACGACCTCGACGAGATGTCCCGCGAGGCGGCCAGGCTGATCGTCGCGCGCGTCGAGCAGCCGGACGCGCAGCCCAGGCACACCGTCTACCCGTCGCGCTACGTCGCGCGGGCGACGACGGCACAGCCCCGCTCCTGATCCCCGTTTGCCCGTGGCGGAGCCCACTTGTGGCATCGAATGCATACGCATACAGTCGGAAGTGTCCGTACGCGGGCACCCCGGTGGCCCGCTCCGCGCAACGGAAGGACCAGTCCATGCCGCTCGACCCCGTCGCCTACCGTCCGTACGCGGACCCGGACGACTTCATCCGTGAGGTCACCGACCGGATCTGGGTGCAGCGCGACGTCTCGTACATCGTCGACAACTACGAGCCCGACTCGATCGTCCACGGTGGACTCGGCACGGTCGTGGGCCGCGACGGGGTCATCGAGGGCAGCCTGATGCGGATCGCGGAGACGCCCCACCGCATCGGCCAGGCCGAGGACGTGGTGTGGGAGGCCCGCGGCGACGACGCGTTCCTCAGCTCGCACCTGGTGTTCTCCAGCTACCCGGTCCTGGTGGACGGCAAGCAGGTCCGCCTCCGCTCGCGCACGGTCGCCAACTGCCTCTACCGCAGGGGACGGATGGTCGAGGAGTGGGTGGTGCGCGACGAACTGGCCACCGTCCTCCAGCGCGGCGGGGATCCCGACGAGGTCGCCCGCGGCCTGGCGTTCCGCGGGTACCAGGGCTCGATGCTCGAAGCCGCCCCCGCCGACGTGCTCGCGGTGGGCGACAGCGGCCCCCGCCCGGACGACTTCCGCCCCGAGTGCGAGATGGTGCTGGAGTTCATCGAGGAGGTCTGGAACCAGCGGCGGCTGCACAAGGTCCCGGAGTTCATCGAGCGAGACCTGTTCCTGCAGACGGTCGGCGACGTGACGATCGTCCGCGCCGACGGCTACCAGCGCGACCTCCTCTCGCTCGTGGCCCCGTTCCCCAACGCCCGCTTCGAGGTCCGCGACGTCCAGACCAACCACTCCGAGCGGTACGCGGGCCTGCGCGTCGCGGTGATGTGGACGATGCAGGGCACCTACCACGGCACGCCCGCCTTCGGGCAGCCCACCGGCGCCCCGATCACCCTGCTCGGCGTCTCGCAGTTCCTGGTGCAGGGCGGTCGGATCGTGCGCGAGGTGCGCGTGTTCGACGAGATCGCGCTGCGCGCCCAGATCAACGGCACCCGCGGCGACGGCGTGGCCGCCGAGCCCAACATCTACTGAGCACCAGTGAGGACAGATCTCATGCACAACAGCGTGGTCCCGCCCGACGAGGTCGCCAGGCGCACCGTCCTGCGGTCCGACTGGGTTCCCTGCAAGGCGGCGTTCATCGACTGCCGGACGCCCGGCTCGGACCTCAAGGACAACTACTCGTTCATCGGTCCCGGCGTCTCGCAGAGCGCCGACCAGTTCGTGAACCTCCGCGAGCCGCACGGGTTCAACCTCGGCGCGGCGGGCATGCCCAACGGCGTCACGAACAGCCTGCACCTGCACTTCACCGCCGAGGTGTTCATCAACTTCGGTGGTGACTACCAGCTGCGCTGGGGCGCCGACGGTCGGCAGGGCGAGTACCGGTCGGTCGACGGCGACGTCATCTCGGTGCCCACGTGGATCTTCCGCGGGTTCACCAACGTCGGTGACGACGAGGGGATCCTGCTCACGGTGCTCGGTCGCGACGACACGGGCGGCATCATCTGGGGCCCTTCGGTCCTGCGCGAGGCCGCCGGGTACGGGCTGCACCTGACGGCGGACAACCGGTTGATCGACACGGTGCGGGGCGACGAGCTGCCGGAGGACGTCGCGCTCGTCACGCCGATCAGCCAGGAGGAGATCGACGAGCTCGACGTGTTCTCGGTCGAGCAGTTCCGCACTCGCGTCACGCACGACGCCGACCGGACCTGGACGCGCGAACCTTTCCTGTGCTCCCGCGTTCCCGGCGGTGGCGCCGAGTTGAGCCTCGTCATCGGGTACGGGCTGAGCGAGAACCGCCGGGCCGTGCCGCGTCTGCACGAGCCGCACGGGTTCTCGGTGGCGTGGCTGCGTGCGACGCCCGGCGAGGGCGTGCTGCGGCACCGCCACGACGAGACCCAGGTGCTGACCGCGAAGGAGGGCCGCTGGGCGGTCCGGCTCAACTCCGGGGCCGAGGAGCAGGTCGTGGAGCTGGGCAGGCTCGACTCGCTGTCGGTGCCCGCGGGCGCGTGGCGGTCCATCACGCTGCTGGAGGGCGAGGGTGAGCTGCTCGTCGTCACGGCGGGCGACGGCCGCACGGCGCTGGAGTGGGCGCCGGAGGTCGTGGCCGCCGCCCGTGAGGCAGGCCGGGTGATCGACCCGAACGGCTACGTCGCGCCCGCCGCGGTGCTCGTCACGGCGACCGAGGACGACTGAGACCCGTGGTGGTCGTGGCGGCCTGCCAGATCCCTGCGGCGATGGGCTCGAACGACCACGGCCACCTCGACGCCGCGGTGCGCGAGGCCGCGGCGCGCGGCGCCCGCCTGGTGGTGCTGCCGGAGTTGGCGGTCTGCGGCTACGCCTTCGACACCGCCGCCGAGGCGCGGGCGGCCGCGCAGACCGTGGCAGGACCGACGGTGACGCTCCTCCGCGCGCTGTCGCGGGAACTGGGCGTCGTGCTGGTGTGCGGCTTCGCGGAGTCGGGCGCCGACGGCGAGGTCTACAACGCCGCCGTCCTGGTCGAGGACGGCGGCGTGCGGTCGCTCTACCGCAAGGCACACCTGTGGGGCCGCGAACCGGAGTTCTTCCGCGCGGGCGACGGACCACCCGTCGTCGTCGACACCGCCGTCGGCCGCGTGGCGGTCTTGATCTGCTATGACCTGGAGTTCCCGGAGTGGACCCGGCTGGCGGCGCTGGCCGGGGCCGACGTCCTCGCCGTCCCCGCCAACTGGCCCCTCCTCGCCCGGCCCGCGGGCGAACGGGCGATCGAGGTCGTCAAGGCGCAGGCGGCGGCCGGCACGAACCGGGTGCACGTCGTCGTCGCCGACCGCTGCGGGGAGGAACGCGGCGTCCAGTGGATCGGCGGCAGCCTCGTCTGCGCGGACACCGGCTACCTCCTGGCAGGCCCCGCCACGGCGGCCGGCACGCCCTCCGCGCCCGTCGTCCTGACCGCCGAACTCGACCCGGCCTCGGCGCGGGACAAGTCGTTGGGCCCGCACAACGACGCACTCCACGACCGCAGACCCGAGCTCTACCACCCGCCGACCTGACCCGCGCAACGCTCGTCCACCAAGCGCGAACCGCGGGTGGAACGCAGGTCAACCGGATTCGGGCCGCAGGTTGTCCATGAGCAGGCCGAGGGCGAACTCGAAGCGGTCGTGCGCGGTGCCGGAGATCAGCTCGGCGGCGTGGCGTCGGGTCTGCGGGAACCTCTCGGCGGGCAGGGCGGTGAAGCGGTCCAGCAGTTCCTCGTGGCTGAGCACCCATTCCTGGTCCTGGTGTCGGCGTCGTTGCCGGACCAGCGACTGCTCCAGCGCGTAGGCGCTGACGTAGAGCGACAGCGCGTCGCGGGTCCAGCCGGCCGTCCTCGGTTCGACGCCGCCCGCGAGCAGGATCGCCAGGATTCCCTCGCCGACCCGCAGCGTTTCCAGGTTGGTCGGCACCGCGGCCAGCGCGGCGCGGGAGATGCCGGGGTAGTCCAGGTACAGGTCGCGGATCTGGGTGTACACCCCGAGCAACTGCTCTCGCCACGCCGCCGGGTCGGGTTCCGGGAGCACGACCTCGGCGTAGAGCCTGCCGATCAGCAGGTCGTCGATGTCGTCCTTGTTGACGATGTGCGCGTACAGCGACGACGGACCGGTGCCGAGCACGGCGGCGACCCGGCGGATGGTCAGCGCGTCGTAGCCCTCGGTGGCGACGACCTCCAGTGCGGCCTCGGTGATCCGTTCGACGGTGATCGGTTTCTTGCGCGGTGCCACGGCCGTGGTTTCCGCCGCTGGTTGGGCGTGGCGAGCCGCACGGCGTTGGCGGGGGTCGACGGACATGCGGGTCACTATAACTTGACACGATCTAAGTTCGTCAGCTAGATCTTAGATCGTTGGAACGAACTTAGTTCGTGTCGGTGTTCGGGAGGTGTGCGGTGCGAGTTTCCGTTGTCGGAGCAGGCCTGGGAGGTCTTGCTCTCGCGCAGGGCCTGCGTGGAGCCGGGATCGAGGTCGACGTGTTCGAGCGCGATCCCGGGATCGTCGCGCGGTTCCAGGGCTACCGGCTGGTGCTGGACCCGATCGGGTTCCGGGCGGTGCGCGACTGCCTGCCGACGCGCTGGCACCCGCTGCTGGACGAGATCGTCATGGACGCCTCCGTCGACCAGCTGGTCCTGGACCCGTGGTTGAACGAGATCGGCAGGCTCGGCGCGGGCCGGACCGGCATCGTGGTCGACCGGCAGGTGCTGCGACACCTGTTGCTGGCCGGCGTCACCGTGCACACCGACGCCGCGTTCACCGGCTACGACCTGCTGACCGACGGCACCGTCCAAGCCCGGTTCGCCCGCCGCCCCCCGGCCACGGCCGACCTGCTCGTCGGCGCGGACGGTGTCACCTCCGCGGTTCGCGGAGTGTTGTCGCCGCGGACGACCCCCACCGACACCGGCGTGCGGTTCGTCATCGGCCGCACCCCGCTGACCGACGAGTTCGCCGCCTTGTCCAAGGCTTATGGCTCGAAGATCGCAGGCGACGGCGTCAGCCTGCTGCTCGGCGCGATGCGCTTCCGCACCCCGCCCAAGCAGGCCGCCGAGCGACTGGCCCCCGAGGTCACGTTGCCCGACATCGGCGACTACGTGCGCTGGGCCATGATCCTGCCGCCGAACGGTTCGCTGGAGGACCTGACCGCGCAGGACGCCGTGCTGTCCAGAATGGACGGTTGGCACCCGAAGCTGCGCGCGCTGATCGAGCAGGCCGACCCCGACAACAGCGCGCTGCTGTCCATCCGGGTGGTCGAGCCCGGTGAGCGCTGGACGTCCGGCCCGGTCACGCTGCTCGGTGACGCGATCCACGCCACCTCCCCGACCGGCGGCAACGGCGCGAACACCGCGCTGCGCGATGCGGACCTGCTGCGACGCCGCCTGATCGAGGCAGGCCAAGGCCGCCGGAACCTGCTCGGCGCGGTCGACGACTACGAACGGCGGATGTTCGAGTACGGCGCCGAGGCCGTGCGCGGCAGTCTCGACAAGTTGCCCGCCTTCGTCGAGCGGGTGCTGGACGTCTCGGCGATCACGCCTGCCTTGTGAACATCTTCCGAGTCGGGGCTGCTGTGACCGAGTCGATCACCTTTCACGGCACGCCGAACCCTAGGGTCGCGGGCATGAGCGAGATCGACGATCGGGAACTGGCCGCGCTCCTGGCCGCCAGTGCTCTTGTCGAGATCCGCTACCTGGCCGGGTCCGCGCAGCGGACGCCGGAGGACTACCCGCCCGCCGACGCGCTGGAGCGCATCAGGTTCCTGGCCGACATCGTCCACAACATGCCGTTGATCGCCAACCCGTCCACCAGGCGACCTGCCGGCGGGAAGGCACCCAGCCGGTCGGAGCGGGCGATGCGGGCACGGCCGATGAGCTGGACCTGGAACACCTCTGAGCCGGATGCGCGGGCCTGGATCACCCAGCACGTCGAAGAAGTCGGGCGGCGGTGGACACCTCCGCCTCCGCTGCCCATCCCGCGCACAGGCGTTCCCGCACTCACCACGCGTCAGCGCATCGCCTTGCTGGCCGGATGGCCGGTGAAGACCCCGCCCGGCCGACTGCCGCTTCCCAGTCAAGCGCACGTCCTCAAGGCCCTGGACAGCGAAGCGGTCCTCACCCTTCGCGAGGAAGCCAGGCACCTGCGGCTTGGCACGGGCGCCGACGGCCCGTGGCTGCGGGCACACCTGGATCCCGCCGGCACTCATTTCCTGTTCCCGGACCCGGCCGACCACTACTGGCCGGCTCCGGAGGTGGAACGCGGGTGGTGGCAGTGCACGCTGCTCTTGCGGATGACCGACGGCGAGCAGGTGACCGGCATGCTGGCCGTGTTGCCCGAGACTTTTCTCGCCCTGCCATCAACCGTGCCGCGCCTGCGGCAGCGCCGCCTCGCCCGGATCGCCCGAGCCACCGAACGCGACATCTATCTCTGGGGCCGAAGCCACCGGGCGGCCTGCGACCCGCAGCGGTGCGGATATCCGCCACCCCGCGAGATCGGCGACTGACAGTCGGACCGTGCCGGCACGAGCACGCCTGATTCTCCGAACTGGCGCACGTGCGTCTACCTTCGTCCCGTCGAACTGGCGACGAACCGTTTCACTCACGATCGAGGGGAGCCAACGGAGTGGCACGTCTTCATGTCGGGTGCGCGATGTGGACGCACAAGGCGTGGCCCGGGCGGTTCCTGCCGCGGCCGTTGCCGGCCGGGGAGGGCCTGCGGGCCTATGCCGGTTGGTGCAACGCGGTCGAGGGCAACACCACCTTCTACGCGACTCCCGCCCGCGACACCGTCGCGGCCTGGGCGCGGCAGACCGGCTCCGGCTTCCGGTTCGTGGTCAAGTTGCCCAAGGTCGTCACGCACGAGCGCCGGTTCGTCGGGGTCGAGACCGAGATGCGGGCGTTCCTGGACGCGATGGAACCCCTCGGTGAGCGGGCTGTCCTGTGGACCCAGTTGCCCGGCTCGTTCGGTCCGTCGGACGTCGACGCGCTCGGCCGGTTCCTGCGCCGGCTCCCCGTTGACCGTCGGCGTGCCGTGGAGGTGCGCCACCCCGGGTTCTTCACCGACGCGAACTCGACGTCGCTGCTGGAGCGGGTGCTCGCCGACACCGACGCCGAGTGGGTGCCGTTCGACACCACGGTCTTCTTCCGGAACCCACCGACCAGCGAGGCCGAACAGGATGCCTGGGCCAAGAAACCGCGGCTGCCGCGGCGGACGCGGGCGCTGACCGACCAGCCGATCGTCCGCTACCTGGGCCGGGATTCGGTCGAGGAGACGGTGCAGGGGTGGCAGCCGTGGACCGCGGTGGTCGCCGACTGGTTGCGGGAGGGCCGGTCGCCGACGGTCTTCCTGCACACCCCCGACAACGACGACGCGCCGGCGCTGGCCCGCCGGTTCCACGACGACGTGCGAGCGCTGGTGCCCGACCTCGACGCACTGCCCGAGCCTGAGCCGGTCGAGCCCGCGACGCTGTTCTGAGCGAGGTCACGACCGCGAGTTGCCTCGACGTGGGCCGTTCGTCAGTCGGGGTCGGTGATCGAGTTGAGGTGGGTGGCGGCGTTCTCGCGAAGCGCGCCGTAGCGGAGGGCGCCGCCGGGATCCGCGTGGCCGGGGTGCTTGCCCGCGCTGGTGCGGCGGAGCACGGTGACGCTGTTCTGCACGAGCTTGTGCGGCTCCAGCAGGTTGACCACCTCGAGCTCACCCGGCCGGGCGCGCTGGACCTTGGCGATGTAGTCGATGATGGCCTCCCCCTCGGGGTAGGTCATCAGGTAGTGCATGACGACCAGGCCGCCCGCGGGGTTGATCAGGTCCCAGAAGTGGTCGAAGAAGTACAGGCACTCCCACGCGTCCACCCACGCCAGGTCGATGGGGGCGAAGTCCTCGGGCAGCAGGTCGATGCTCTCCCGCAGGTCGGCGTTGACGACGGTCACGCGGTCGGCCAGACCGAGTTGCTCCAGCACGGCCCGGACCCGCGGCGCCGAGGAGTCCGGAATGGACAGGTTGTCGATCGCCACGAACCGGGTGCGGTACGGCTCCACGTAGAAGTCGGGGGTCAGCAGCGCCGGTTCGGCGTACAGCCACCGGTCCTCGAAGTCGACGCCCTCGGCGAGGTAGGGGCGCGACTTCTCCGCCAGCGCCAGGGATTCGGCGCGCACCTGCTCCTCGACGCCCGCGAGCGCGGCGGCCAGGAACGGCGTCGTGTACCCCATGCCGACCTCCAGCACGGTGCGCGGCCGAACCAGCTGCACCAGCGTGGACAGCAGCGGTGCGACGGTCTCGGTGCCCATGCCCGGCACCCGCAGCTTCTCGACCGCGGTGCGGAACCACTCCTGGTGGACCACGTCGTTCATCCGACCTCCCTGGTGGCCAAGCGGTGTCAGCGGCCGGTGAACTCCCTGCGCAGGAGTCCGTACGGCACGAGGTCGTGCGCCACGCCGTCGAGCACGAGGTGGTCGCGCAGCAGGCCTTCCGGTGTGAACCCGAGCCGTTCCGGCACACCCCTGCTCGCCGTGTTGCGCGCGGCGCACTTGATCACGACCTTGTTCAGGTCCAACTCGGTGAAGCAGAAGGCGACCAGCGCGGCGACGGCGTTCGTCATGACACCGCGCCCGCCCGCGCGCCGGGACAGCCAGTAGCCCAGCTCCACGTGCCCGCCCAGGTCGTCCACCGGCCAGAACAGCACGCCTCCCGCGAGCACGCCGTCGACCCACACCCCGATCCACGGGGTGCCCTGCTCGGCGTAGCGCCGGGTGCCGCGACCGATGAACTCCGCCGCGTCCTCCACGGTGCGCATCTCCCGCGCCCACGGCAGCCACGGTGCGAAGTGCTCGCGCTCGGACTCCACCAGCGCGAGCAGCGCCGGGGCGTCGTACGGCGCGAGGAGCCGCAGCTCACCGACCGGCAGCGGGTGGGAGAACAACCGGAGCGCGGAGGTGTCCGGGCCGGTTTCCGACGACTTCAGCACGCCTGCGCGCCCCCGGTTCTCGATGATCGGGCAATCCACGCCGGCGAGTCCGGCAATGGCGAATTAATGTTCGACAAAATCGTATCGATCGCCGATCCGTGGTTCAAGGGTAATTCAGGTAAACACTTCTTCGGGAGTTGTGTTCGGAAAGCCGAAGGTTGCACCGAGTGGCGCACCGGCGCGTTGCCGATCGGAGGATGGCGCGCTCTGGGTGGGTCGTCTAACTTGAGGTGGACGCCATGTCCGGGGGCTGCGAATTCTGTTGACGGACGGACGTCGTGGTGGAGTTGGAATTCTATCTGCTGGGGAATATTCGGTTTCTGCGGAGCAACCGGGTAAATGTGGGCACGTGGTGTGCCCGGTATTAATAAATCCTCCGCGCGGTATAGGTCTCGTTTATCGCCGCTTTACGGGAGGTGGTCGTCTTGGCGCAAGAACGACTCGGCGTGCACGCCATGGTCCACCGCTGGGTGGCCGGACGTCCCGACGCGCCCGCCGTGCGGGAACCCGCCACCGGCACGACCCTCACCTACCACCGGCTGTGGGAGCTGTCGGGTCGCGTGAGCGCCGCCCTCACCCGGCGCGGCGTCGGTCGCGGCGACGTCGTGGCCGTGGCGCTGGGGCGCTCGGCCGACCTGGTCGTGGCCCTGCTGGGGGTGCTGCGCTGCGGCGCCGCCTACCTGCCGCTGGACGCCCACGCGCCCGCCGCGAGGGTCGCGCCGCTGCTGCGGGAAGCGCGCGCGGCCGTGGTGATCGGTGATCACGAGGGTGTGCCCGAGGGCTTGGCCGTGTCGATGACCGACCTGTCGGACGCGTCCGGCGACCCCGTGCCGGTCGACCCGCCGGTCGGCGGCGACGACCCCTGCTACGTCGTGCAGACCTCCGGTTCCACCGGCGCCCCGAAGGGGGTCGTCGTGCCGCACCGAGCGGTCGTGCGCCTGGTCGCGCGCCCGCACTACTGCGTGGTCGCACCCGGCGACCGGTGCGCGAACGGCGCCAACCCGGCGTTCGACGCGACCACGTTCGAGCTGTGGGGGGCGTTGACGGCGGGAGCCACCGTCGTGGTCGTGCCGTCGGTGCTGGAGCTGACCATCGACCAGTGGGTGGCGCTGGTGCGCGCCGAGCGGATCGACACGATGTTCCTCACGACGTCGCTGTTCCACGCGGTCGCCCGCGAGCGCCCCGACGCGTTCGAGTCGCTCGCGAACCTCGTCGTCGGCGGCGAGCAGCTGGAGATCGGGGCCGTGCGGCGAGTGCTGGCGAGCGGCCCCCCACGGCGCCTGGTCAACGGGTACGGCCCGACCGAGACCACGACGTTCGCCACC
>DATMCA010000347.1:0-5106 GCA_035559015.1 Umezawaea sp.
GCGGCCACCAGCGGCGCCTCGGTGGAGAGGAGGCCCGCCACCGAGTGGATGGCGGTGACCTCCAAGGCCTCCGGGGTGGTGAGCGGTGGCAGCAGGCCGCTCAGGCGTTGGGCGAGCATGGTCTTGCCGGTGCCCGGCGGCCCGCTGAGCAGCAGGTGGTGAGCGCCCGCCGCGGCCACCTCCAACGCCCAGCGGGCCTCGGGTTGGCCCAGGACGTCGGCCAGGTCGGCCGAACCCGGCACCGGCGGCGAGTCCGGTGGCGGAGCAGGCTGGAGTGCGGTGTCGTCGCCCCTCAGCCAGGCGACCACCTCGGTCAGGGTCGTGGCACCGTGGATGGTCAGGCCCTCCACCAGCGACGCCTCCGACAGGGACTCGACCGGGACGACGGCGTGGCGCAGGCCCTCCCGCCTGGCGGCCAGCAGGGCGGGCAGCACGCCGCGAACGCCGCGCAGCCTGCCGTCCAAGGCCAACTCGCCCAGCAGGACGGTGCTCGCCAGGCGTTCGGCCGGGACGGAGTCGGCGGCGGCCAGCACCACCGACGCCAGGGCCAGGTCGTAGCCCGCGCCGCCCTTCGGCAACGCCGCCGGGGAGAGACCCAGGGTCACGCGCTGGGTCGGCCAGGTGTGGTCGCTGTTGCGGATCGCCGCCCGCACCCTGTCCTTGGACTCGTGCAGCGCGGCGTCCGGAAGACCGAGGAGCTGGGTCTTCACGGTCCCCGCGCCGACGTCGGCCTCGATCTCGACCACGACGCCGTCGACCCCGAACAGGGCCACGGACCAGGCCCTCGCGAGGCCCATCACAAGCCTTTCAGGTGGTGCAGCCGAAATTCACCCTCTGGTGTCCGGAGAACGGAGATGGCGTCGTACCTGATGGACACCCAGCCAACGCGGTGCGCCATCAGCCAGCGCTGGGTCGCCTTGCGGACCCTGGCCAGCTTCTCCGGTGTCACGGCCTCCAGCGGGCTGCCGAACGCGACACCGGATCTGCTCTTGACCTCCACCACGATCAACTGGTCGCCGTCCGTGCACACGGCGTCGAGCTCGCCGTCGCGGCAGGTCCAGTTGCGGCTCAGGACCACCAGGCCCACGCGTTCCAGGTACTCGCACGCCAGGTCCTCGCCCTGCGCGCCCAGCGTGCGTTCGGCCACGTCCACCATCTGTCGTTCCCCCTCGGTCGTCTGGTTCGACTCTGCCCAGGAGGGCGAGGAGCGGCCAGGGGGAATTCCGGAACTGTGGACAACTACCGGGCCTGTGGACAGGTGGTGATCTTGAACGGCCCAATCGGGGAGAATTGTCGGTGGTCCGTGCTAGTGCGGACAGCCTTCAGGGGACCCCTCCGCGAGCGGAGGGGTCCCCTGAAGACCGAGGTCGGCGTGCGGCCGGTGGATCAGGTGTCGAACGGGCCGCCCTCGGGAAGTCGCAGGTCGGGCTTGTCCAACTCTTCGACGTTGACGTCCTTGAACGTGATGACGCGGACGTTCTTCACGAACCTGGCCGGGCGGTACATGTCCCACACCCAGGCATCGGACATGCGCACCTCGAAGTAGACCTCGCCGTCCGCGTTGCGGACCTGCACGTCCACCGAATTGGCGAGGTAGAACCGCCGTTCGGTCTCCACGACGAACGAGAACTGGCTGACGATGTCGCGGTACTCCTTGTACAGCGACAACTCCATCTCGGTCTCGTACTTTTCGAGATCCTCTGCACTCATTACGCCTCCGCGCGGGTAATCATCGAATCCGCGCCCCTCCTCGTCGCGAGCCCTGCCGCCCCCGCAACCGGGGGTGCCCCATTCTGGACCACGCCGATCGCGGCCACACTGCGCGCCACACGGTGTGGCGGTTCAAGTCCGTGCCGGATCGCTGCTGACGCCACGTTCGCATACGACCACCGGTGCTCCGCGCTCGGGCCGTGTTCCACCAGCGCGGAGGTGTGCACGGCGGTGCAGTACCCCTTGTGGACGTCGAAGCCGTAGACCGGCAGCTCGTCGTGCAGGCCGGCCATGATCCGGTCCCTCGTGACCTTCGCGAGCACCGACGCGGCGGCGACACAGGCGGCCACCCGGTCGCCCTTGACCACCGGCATGCTCGGCGCGGTCAGCCCCGGCACGCGGAACCCGTCCGTCAGCACGTAACCGGGGTGGCCGGACAGCTGGGCCACGGCCCGCCGCATGCCCTCGATGTTCGCCACGTGCACGCCGATCCCGTCGACCTCGGCCGCCGGGATGACGATCACCGCGTAGTCCACCGCACGCGACAGCACGACGTCGTACATGCGGTCCCTGGCGGCGGCGGTGAGCAGCTTGGAGTCCGTCAGCCCCTCGAAGCGCGCGGCGTCCTTGGGCTTGAGCACGCACGACGCGACCACCAGGGGGCCCGCGCACGCGCCGCGACCTGCTTCGTCGACCCCGGCGACGGGTCCGAGACCACGGCGGTCCAACGCGGCCTGCAGGGCCCAGATCCCGGCGTCCCGCCGGACGACCACGCGGGGTGGGTTGCGGATCACCCGTCGACCTTATCCCAGGGTCTTGCGGCGGAACCTGGCCCGCGCCCGCTTGCCGAGGAACAGCACCGGCCAGGCGAACGCGATGCCGGCACCAGCCGGGAGCGCGGCCTGCCAGGACGGCGCGCCCATGGCGACGACCTGGGTCTGCGGGTTGTGGTCCGTGACGCCCTGCCAGCGCGAGGGCGGCAGCACGACGGCGCGCGCCTTGCCCACGACGTTGTCGATCGGCACGAGCCCGCCTTCCCGGCCGTCGCCCTGGCACCGCGAGTCGCACGAGTCGTTGCGGTTGTCGCCGAGCACGAACAGGAAGCCCTGCGGGATCGTCAGGTCGGCGAACGACTCCTGGACGGTGCTCCGGCC
This sequence comes from Umezawaea sp., assembly GCA_035559015.1. Taxonomy (GTDB): domain Bacteria; phylum Actinomycetota; class Actinomycetes; order Mycobacteriales; family Pseudonocardiaceae; genus Umezawaea. The sequence goes on from DATMCA010000347.1 coordinate 2,865, forward strand.
CGGTTCCCAGTACACGTACGACTCGTCCAGGGCCTTGCCGTCGACGGTCACCCGGTTCTTGTCGTCACAGCACTTCACCGTCTGACCGCCGACGGCGATGACGCGCTTGACGAAGTCCTCCTGGCTGGCGGACGGCAGGCCGATGAGCGCGCCGAGCCCCTGGAGGCCCTTCTGGAACGCGTTCGTCGGCTCCGCCGTCACGAAGTCGTTCTGCCAGCTCTGCGGCCCGTGGAAGACGATCACGTCGCCGGGAGCCGGCTCGCTGAAGTCGTACGTGATCTTGTCGACCAGCACGCGGTCGCCGTAGCAGCCGTTGCAGCCGTGCAGCGTCTGCTCCATCGACTCCGACGGGATCATGTACACCCGCGCCAGGAACGTCTGGATCAGGAACGCGAGCCCGAAGGCCACGACCACCAGGATCGGCAACTCTTTCCAGAAGGAGCCCTTGCGCTTGCCCTTCTGGGCTTTCCGCGCACGCTCCCGCCAGGCCTCGACGGCCTCCTCATCGCTGGAGCGATAGGGGTCTTCATCGGATGGGCCTCGGGAGGGCACTACGTCTACCACCCGCTCAGAGTACCCAGACGTTGTGTGTGAACCCGGTTCAGCGACGGGTGAACAGCCGATCGCGCAGTCGCCGACCCAGGAACAGAACCGGCCACGCCGACGCGATTGCGACACCAGCGGGCAAACCGCGCTGCCACTCCGGGGCGCCGATGGCGATCGCCTGGGGGTTGTGGTCGCTGATCCCGCCCCAGCGTGAGGGCGGGATGACGATGACGCGGGCCTTGCCGATGACGTTCGCCTCGGGAACCGTGCCCGCCACGCCGCCGCCACCCTGCTTGCGGGAGTCGGTGGAGTTCGTGCGGTTGTCACCCATCACCCAAAGGTGTCCTTCGGGGACCTTCACGGGTTCGAACGGCTCGTGGTCCTCGGGACCGGTGCCCGGCTGCCAGTAGATGTACGGCTCGTCGAGGGGCTTGCCGTCGACGATCAGCCGGTGCTTGTCGTCGCAGCACTGGACGGTCTGGCCGCCCGTGGCGATGACGCGCTTGACGAAGTCGCGCTCGTCCGGCGGCGCGAGGCCCACCACGGACGCGGCACTCTGGAGGGCGGCGACGACCGGGTTGCCGGAACGGTTGGACTGGATGTCGTTCTGGCCCCACGAGTCGGGGCCGCGGAAGACGACGACCTCACCGGGCGAGATGTCGGTGAAGTCGTAGGTGATCTTGTCGACCAGCACCTTGTCGTTCACGCAGCCGGGGCACCCGTGCAGCGTTTGCTCCATCGACGCCGACGGGATCACGTAGACCCGCGCCAGGAACGTCTGGATCACGAAGGTGAGCACCAGTGCGGTTCCCGCGAGGATCAGCAGTTCACGCCACAGCGGGGTCTTCTTCTTCGCCTTGGACCTGCCACCCCCGGCCGAGTCCGGAATGGACTCGAACTCGGCCTCGGGGGTTACGGCTGGGTCGCTGACACGATCTTCACCTTGAGGATCTGAATCGTTGTCGTCAGCGGACGAACGCACGGGGTCTGCCACGTAGGCAGGCTACGCGTAGGGATGCGAGGTGCTGTCAGGCACCCGGCTTGGCGGTGCGCTTCTCCTTGATCTTGGCGGCCTTGCCGCGCAGATCCCGGAGGTAGTACAGCTTCGCGCGGCGCACGGCGCCACGGGTCGCGACCTCGATCTCCGAGATGTTCGGGGAGTGCACCGGGAAGGTGCGCTCGACGCCGACACCGAAGGAGACCTTGCGAACCGTGAAGGTCTCGCGGATCCCGCCACCCTGGCGACGAATCACGATGCCCTGGAACACCTGGACCCGCTCGCGCGTGCCCTCGATGACCCGGACGTGAACCTTCAGCGTGTCGCCCGGCCGGAAGCTGGGGATGTCGGAGCGCAGCGACTGGGCGTCAAGAGCGTCCAGGGTGTTCATCGGTGGTCCGTCCTCGTCCTCATATGTCTCGCGTACTCCCCCAGAGCGCAATGAAGCTTCAGAGTGCGACACCTTGGGGGCGGGCTTGCGGCGCGCGCCGGAACGAATGACCGGCTGCAGCAACCTGTCCAGTGTGCCAGATGGGCACCTCCGGAATGAAATCGACCCTACTCCTCCACCGACCGCAGTCGGTCGAGCAGGGCCCGGTCGTGCTTGTCGAAGGCCTCCGCGGGGAGGGCTTCGAGCAGTTCAGGACGCCTGTGCAGGGTCCGTTCGAGCGATTGGTCACGCCGCCAGCGGTCGATCAG
>DATMCA010000348.1:0-5502 GCA_035559015.1 Umezawaea sp.
TCTCGTCACTGATCTTGAAGCCCAGCTCACGGGGGTTCAGCTCGCCGGTGATGACTTCCTTCGACAGGGCCGGTCTGTGGTACGGCTTGTGCCTCTCCGCCGAGAGGATCATCAGCTCGCCGCCGAAACCCAGTTCGCGCAAGCGCTCGCCTGCCCGCAGCCCCGCCAGGCCGCCACCGACGATGACAACTCGTTCCTCCGCCTTCACCGCACACGCTCCCGCAGTTCGATCGCCCGCATGGGGCAGGACCTGGCCGCCGTGCGGACCTTCGCGTACAGCTCGGGCGAAGGCCTGCGCTCGTACGTCAGCCTGTTGTCCTCGATGAGTTGGAACACTTCCGGCGCCTCGGCCTGGCACACGCCGTAGCGGTGGCACCGGTGGTTGTCGACGCTGACATCCATGGCGTTTCCGCCGCCCGTCGGCTCGGGCTCGAAGCCCGGCTCGGGCTCCATCATCCCCAGTCGCATCAGGATCTCCGGCGGCAGGAAGCGCGCGATGGCGATCGTAGCGGTCGGGATCAAGATCGTCAGGCCCGCGAGCCACAGGATCGCCAGGTTCCCGTTGGCGATGGCCCCGAACCAGGAGTGGACGATGGTGATGGTGACGGCCACGTAGGCCATCTGGTGGAACCGCAACCACTTGCGGTACAAGGCCTTCTTCCGCATCCCGACGGTGAACGCGATCGCGATCATCAGCTCGAGCCCCACGATGCCGAGGGCGTGCCGGACGAGACCGCCGTTCACGAACGGGATGAGGACCTTGAGCAGTCCGAAGTCGATGGTCTTCAACATGGTGAAGCAGAAGGCGTGGAGGCTGCCGAACGCGATCGCCAGGGTCGCCAGCACCATGTGGGTGTTGCGGAGCCCTTGGGTACCGGTGATCTTGTGCGCCCAGCCGGTGGCGATGAGGACGCCCCAGGCGAGGGTCGCGCACATGGTCGCGTAGGCAAGACGGGCCGAGAGCTGAGCAACGCTCTTCACTCCGGCGTCTTGGTCGGCGCTTGCCTGAGCGAGCAGGAGCGGGACCTGGTTGAACACGTAAAACCTCCGAGAACGGCGGGGAGGAAGAAGACCTCGGGTGGTGCTGGTTGATCGTGGTGGGTGCGGTACCCGCCCGGCCTGGCGTGCAGGAGTGTTCACGCCAGGACGGACGGGTCAGTGGAAACAGTTCCGCGATGGAAGTCGTTGGTGCTTCTAGTACCACCTCCTCCTCTGCTGCGGGAAGACCGGGGTGGCAACCCCGGCTGCGTGGACCGGTCAGTCTGCCTCGCGCCTCGGTTTCATCAAGCGGAGCAACGTGACCGTGACGATCGCTCCGATGAGGACGATGAGACCGATGGACAGCAGGCTGGAGCCGCCGCCGGGGGCCAGTCCGCCGAGCAGGCCGGACCGCGCCGACGCCAGCGCGGGATCACCGGCCATGCCGGGCATCCCGCCCGCCGGGACGGGGTCGGACATCCCGGCCTGGGTCACCAGGCCGGTGCTCTCCAGCATCGTCATGTGCTTGGCGACGATGTCGTTGGTGGCCTGGGCGAAGTCGCGGATCGACTGGTTGCGGGTGCCCATGCGCACCTTGGCCACCTCGCCGAAGCCCTGGCCGTGTGCGGACCGCAGCCGGTTCGCGAACGCGGTGTCGAAGGCCTCGCCGTTGAGCCCCCGCAGTTCGTCGATCCAGGTCTGCTGGGTCGGGTTGACGGTCGCGGGCAACGGGACCTTCATCTTCGTCGCCAGGTCGGCCAGCAGTTCGTCGAGCTTGCGGTGGTCGGCCGCGATCTGGAGGCCGACCTCGCGGACCCGCTTGTTCTTCGAGCGGGTCTGGGCCTCCTCGCCCACCGGGCCCTCCCACAGACTGGCCTGCTTCACCTTGATGAGCAAGTCCTTGTCCGAGGCGGAGATCGGGCCGAGCGGGGTCTGCTGGCCGGGTTCGTCCTGCGCCGCCGCGACCCCGGTCGCGCCGAACGAGAGCGCGAACACGAGTGCGGTGAGCGCGGTGAGGAAGCTGTGGACCTTCACGGGTGCGAGCTCCTCAGTAGTCGGTGGCGCCGGGACCGGACGCCGCCGCGCTGGACGGCGGGGTGCTCGCCGTGCCGGTGCCCGCGGCCTTCTTGCCGTCGGGCGTGACGGCCCACCAGGTGCCGCCCTTGCCCTGGCCGCTGGTGCGGCCAGGGGCCCGGTCACCGGTGAAGGTGTACAGCGGCGACCCCGCGTACGTGACCTGCTCGGTGCCGTCGGAGCGGGTGACCTTGCCGAGGAGCGCGGCGTCCAGTTCGGACACCATCGTGCGCTCGACCGCGAGCACGGGTGGCCACGTCTTCGCGCACTCGCCCTCGCAGTTCGACTTCGATGGCTTCACCGCGTCCTTGTCGAACCGGTAGACCGTGAAGCCCTTCCCGTTGACGATGACCGTGCCGAGGGCCGCCGACTCGAAGGCCGACAGGACCCGGTCGGCCGCGCCGCTCGCGGCGGGGGGCGCCTCGGCCTGCGGGACGGCCGCGAGGTTGTTGCCGTTGGCGTCGCCGTTGGGCGCCTGGGCGTACCCGGTGTCGGCAGAGGACTGGGTCGAGGAGAGCGGTGCGACGGTGCCGCACGCGGAGGTCGCTACGAGAGCTGCGGCGGCGGGAACGAGGGTGAGAACCCGCCGAGTGCGTTTGCTTAGCATCACGTAGAACCTTTCTCTCCTGTCAGGATCCGCCATTCGGAGCAGTGGCGACATGTGTCACCCCAACCCAAAGGAGCGGATACCTAGGAGTACGGTCCGCCTCGGATGAAGGTTCACAAACGATTAGAAAACTTTTCTTCCGTCAAAACTCTCGACTAGAAGGCGAACTCAAGCCAAGATGCGTGACGTGGCGCGGCACAGACGTACGCAAACTGAGCGCGATCAGATGTGGCAACCGGACGGAAGTCTGGAAGACGAACTGATCCGGCGGCTCTACCAAGAATTCGGCAGTCCCCTGCTGGGACACGCCATGCGCTTGACCGGTCACGACCGGCAATGGGCAGAGGACATCGTTCAGGAAACCCTCGTGCGGGCCTGGCGCAACGCGGAGAAGCTCGAACGAGACCCCGTGTTGCTCCGATCGTGGCTGTTCACGGTGGCGCGGCGGCTGGTCATCGACGACCGGCGGAAGCGCAGCGTGCGACCCCAGGAGTCCCAGTTGACGCCGTCGGACGAAGCGCCGGTGCGCGATGAGGCGGACCGCACGCTGTCCGCGATCGTCGTGGCCGAGGCGATGAGCGGACTGACCGAGGAGCACCGGGAGGCTATCCTCGAAACGTACCTGCGCGACCGGACCGTCGGCGAGGCCGCAGAGGTGCTCGGCGTGCCCGCGGGTACGGTGAAGTCCAGGGTTTACTACGCACTTCGCGCCCTTCGGCGGGCACTGCAGGATCGGGGCTGACCAGGTGACAGCGCTGCCGGACCACATCGACGTGGCGGCGTATGTCCTCGGTGTCCTCGACGAGGACGAGGTGGACGCCTTCGAGAACCACCTCGCCCAGTGTCGCAAGTGCGCGCTGGACCTGAAGGACTTCGCCGTGTTGCCGGACCTCCTGGACGAGGCTGACCAGGCAGGACTCCTTCGGGGGACCGCTGGTGAACGCCCCGACGGGCGTTCGGTGCGCGCGATGTTGGACTCGGTTTCGATCGACCGCGGTCGCAAGCGGCGCAACTACGCGCTCGCCGCCGCCGCGGTGGCTGTCCTGCTGATGGGTGGCACCGCCGCCGCCACCGTCAAGCTCACCTCGGGGAACACCTCCACGGTGGCCCAGACGGCCCCGAACACCGGTACCCCGCCGAAGCAGTCGAACGTGGCGAACAACGAGACCGACGTGTTCCAGGAGCTCAGCCGCTCCGACCCCAAGACCGGGCTCAGCGCGAAGATCCACGCGCGTCCCGAGGCGTGGGGCACGTCCATCGAGTTCGAGGTCGAGGGCGCCAAGGGCCCCGGCCGGTGCGACCTGGTGGCCCTCACGCGCGACGGCGGGACGATGCCCGTCACGTCGTGGCTGGTGGGAGCCCCGGCGCTCAACGGCGACAAGCCCGCCGTCGAGCTCAACGGGGGCGTGGGGATGCGGTGGAACGAGATCGCCGCGTTCGTCGTGCGCGACGCCAGTGGAGCGACGCTGCTCCACATGCCGACTTAAGACTGCGGGTTACCGCAGGTCAGAGGTTCCGCAAGCCGTTCAGGACCCGCTCCAGCAACGCCGTCGAGGGGCGGTTGTCCTGGATCTGGTCGTTGTGGTGCACGGTGATCAGGCTCAGGTCGGACATGTCGGCCAGGAGCACCCGGACGACCCCCAGCGGCAGCCTCAGGCGGGCGGAGACCTCCGCCACGGAGTGCGGGTCCCGGCACAGCGAACTGATGGTCCGGTGCTCGGCGGTGTCGGTCAGCGGATCAGGCGTGACCTGCTCGTTCGTGGTCACGATGGTCTCGATGTCGAGGGTGACGGACGAGCGGGTTCGGCCGCCCGTGAGGGCGTAGGGACGGACCCGGAAGTCGTTCATCAGTAGCTCCGCAGCGGTCGACGGGTGTCGGCGGCCTCCAGGATCGCTGAGGCCACAGCACTGTAACGACCCGACGGCGAACTGTCTCCAGGTTCTCAATACCTGGCACGTTCCGGCCGCTGGTGCTACGGATCGTGATCGGCGGCCGCAGCCCCGGAGTGGGCATTTAAAGTGTATTTAAGGATCAAGCAAGTTTTATTTATTGCTACTTCGAAGTTCAATTCACCGATGGTGATCGGGATGCCGGGTGGAATTAACACCGCGCCCCTCCTTCGTACCACTTCGATTCCCGCCTTCGCACGGCCTCGGCCTTTTACGATGCAGACCCGTGTCCTGGCGCTTGGACCACTGTCGATCTTGGGTTGACATTTGTCATCCGGGGTCGGTGACGTGGCGCCACTACTGCGCCGCCGGACGTCCGACCAGGCTTGCCCCATGACATCGGTGCTGGAGGTTCGGGGGGTGCGCCACCGCTACGGCGGGACGGTCGCGCTGGACGGGGTGGACCTGGAGGTCGGCGCGGGGGAGTGCGTCGCGCTGCTGGGGCCCAACGGGGCGGGGAAGACGACGCTGGTGAACCTCGTGGTCGGCCTGCTGGCCCGTCAGGAGGGGTCGGTGCTGGTCGCCGGGGGAGATCCGCGGGTCGCGGCCACCAGGCGGTCGCTCGGGGTGGTGCAGCAGTCGCTGGGGTTCCCGACGACGCTCAAGGTGCGGGAGCTGGTCGTGGGGGCGGCTGTCCGGGCGGGACTGCCCCGGTCCGCGGCCGGGCCGGTGATGGCCGAGCTGGGACTCGTGGACCTGGCCGGGCGGCGGGCGGTCAAGCTGTCCGGCGGCCAGCGCCAGCGGCTCCAGCTCGCGATGGCCCTCGTCGGGTCGCCCGCGCTGCTGGTGATGGACGAGCCGACCGTGGGACTGGACGTGGCCGCCCGACGGGCGTTCTGGGCCACCGTCGCCGACCGGCGCTCACGGGGTGTGGGCGTGCTCGTGACCACCCA
>DATMCA010000349.1:0-2544 GCA_035559015.1 Umezawaea sp.
TACTGGGCTGACCAGGCCTTAGCAGCGGCCAAGAACGCGTCGTTCTCGTCCGGCTTGCCGATCGTGGCCCGAGCGCCGTCACCGGCGAACGCGCGCACGACGACCTTGTGCGCCAGGCAGTGGTCGTTGAACTCCAGCGTCCGCTCGCCCAGCGGCAGCCACACGAAGTTCGCCTGCGACTCCGGCACGTCGAACCCGGCTTCGAGCAGCGCGCCGCGCACCCGGCCCCGTTCGGCGACGATCGCGCGGCACCGCTCCATCAGCTCGTCCTCGGCGTCGAGCGACGCGATGGCGGCGACCTGGGCGAGCGTGTTCACGGCGAACGGCACGTACACCTTGCGTAGCGTGTCCACGACCGGCTCGGACGCCACGGCGTAGCCGACCCGCAGCCCGGCGAGGCCGTAGGCCTTGGAGAACGTGCGCAGCACGGCCACGTTGTCGCGGCCCTGAGCCCACTGGGTCTTGGCGAACTCGACGCCGTCCGGCACGTGCGGGTCGTCGACGAACTCCTTGTAGGCCTCGTCGACCACGACCAGCACGTCGCTCGGCACCTTGGCGACGAACGCCTCCAACTCCCCGGAGCGCACGGCGGTGCCGGTCGGGTTGTTCGGGTTGCACACGAACAGCAGCCGGGTCCTCGGCGTGATCGCCGCGGCCATCGCGTCCAGGTCCAGCTCGTGCCCACCGGTGAGCGGAACCCGCACCTGCGCGGCGCCGACGACGTGCGTGAGCAGCGGGTACGCCTCGAACGAGCGCCACGGGAACAGCACCTCGTCACCGTCGGCGCAGGTGGCCTGGATGAGCTGCTGGCACAGGGTCACGGAGCCGCTGCCGGTCGCGATCCGCCCGGTGGGCACGCCCAGCTTGTCGGCGAGCCGGTCGACGAGGTCGGTGCACCCGGTGTCCGGGTAGCGGTTCATCGCGGTCGCCGCCTCGGCGACGGCCCGCACGACGCTGGGCAGCGGACCGGCCGACACCTCGTTGCTGGCGAGCTTGATCGCACCCGGCACGGTCCTGCCGGGCACGTAGGACGGCAGAGCGTCCAGATCGGCGCGGGTTCGCACGGTCATCGGGAAGAACTCCTTCCGGCCAGCACCGGTGCGGGCCTGAGCTGGACGTTATCCCGTCGACCCCTGCGCGGGGGACATTGGTCCGTCTGGTTGGTCACGTTGACGGCTGTTCACCTGGGCGTGGAAAGGTAGACCGATGACTCAGACCCGGACCGAGACGATTCCGCTCACCGACGGCCGAGAGCTCCGGTTGACCGTCGCCGAGCCGGAGAACGCCGTCCGCGGCGGCCTGGTCGTCCTGCACGAGGCGCGTGGTGTCACGGACACCGTGCGCGGTCTCGTCGGCACGCTCGCCGACGAGGGCTGGCTCGTGGTCGCACCCCACCTCTACCACGACGCGGACGAGGTGTCCGACGGCGACGTGCCGGACCAGGTCAGCAGGCTGTCCGGGGAAGCGGTGCTCGCGGACACCGACGTCGCCTTCGTGTGGCTCGGCGACCAGGGCGTTTCAGCCGACCGGATGGGCGTGCTGGGCTTCGACCTCGGCGGCTCGGTCGCGATGGTCGTTGCGGGAAGCCGAACCATCGGCGCGGCCGTCACGATCGGCGGCGGCGGGATCCTCACGCCGCTGGCGGAGGGCCTGCCGTCACTGGTGGAGGTCGCGGCGGAGCTCACGTGCCCGTGGCTGGGTCTCTACGGCGACGAGGACGGGGAGATCGGGCTCGCGGACGTGGAGAAGCTGCGCGACGCGGCGGCTTCGGCGGAGGTCGCGACGGACGTCGTGCGGTTCGCGGATTCCAGCCACCGCTTCGACACCTCGCCCGCGGCGAGCGCGGAAGCGTGGCACCGCGTGCTGAACTGGTTCGACTCGCACCTGCGGTAAACCTCTTTCCGGCGGATTGGAACCGAACGACGTCACGGGTACATCTAAGAAGAGGTATCCGCGGTAGAGGTGCGGACACTTTGCCGGGCAAGGGGGTAGCAGATGGCTGAGGACAACGCCGTGCCGCCGGGACAGCCGGTCCCGGTGGGGGAAACGGTTGCGCTGCAGCCGAACTTCACCACCATCGCGCAGGCGGACCTGGCTTCGGCGCACAGTGCCGTGGCCGCCGTCGACCGCGCGGTCGACACCGGCAAGATCGCGCTGGACAAGGGGACGGCCGCCGAGCTGATCAAGGCGATCGCCGACGCGCGCGACCGCGTCCAAGACCTGTACGACTCCGTCCGCGACCAGCTCGACATCCCTCTCCAGTTCGGCGACAACTGGGTCGGCCGCTCGATCAGCCGCCGGTTGCGCGAGGTCGCCGTGGGCGACCAGGAATCCGCCGTGTTCGTGATCCGCGAGTTCATGGACGTGCTGGAGGACGTGGAGGCGACCGTCCGGCAGGCGGCGAAGAACACCGAGGACCACGACGAGGACCTCGCGCACACGATGGGTGGTAAGGGCTGATGCCGGGCGACCACAAGGACAACCCGCCGAACCCGTACCCGGAGCCGCGGGCGGAGGAGCCGTCGGAACTGGGCGAGAAGGTCG